>CAZWDH010000169.1:0-15336 GCA_964632865.1 uncultured Nitrospiraceae bacterium | reverse complement strand
GGATGATGGCTCATGGTCCAATTCCTTGCAGCAACGACGGCATGATACTACAGACCGGAAGGCCACGCCAAGGTGAGGCGCACTTGGGCAAAGAACGATAAGTCCAATAGGATGGATAGGACCGATCGGACATAGGATCTGGGACGATAGGGCGCAGAACCAGATTGAGCCGACAAATACGCCGCGTGCGGAATCGTGAATGGCCGGCGCCTACAAGAGCTCGTCGCGTCCTATTGGTCGTATACGTCCAATTTGTCCTATCTATTGCCCAGCCTTGCCCCTACCGGATCCACTGCAGCGAGTTCAGATCCCGCCGGTTCAGCCGGCTGGCGCCAAATTCCGCATCACCCGGGTAACACCGGCGTATGGCGGTCAGAATCGAATCCGCCGTGCATAACATCGGCTTCACACTCAATCCGGTGATGTGGCGCAACTCGCCGATGGTCGCGCGGTCCAAGGGGCACACCATGCCCACCGTAAGCAAACGGCCAAGGTGATCGATGGGACAAACCTGCCGCTCGAATGCGAAGTCGCGCGGAACCAGCGCGGCCACATCCGGCGAAATGCGGTATTGGGAAATGTCGATGCTCGTCACGCCGGGCTGACGCGCCAGGAAAGAGACGAAACAGTGGGACGTCAGATGCCCCAGCGCGATCAATTGATGCACGAGTCGCCCGCCGTTCCCCGCCTGCAAGGCCAACGCCTGGTTCAATTGCTGGTCGGTAATGAGCCCTTCCAATTTGAGCAACTGACCTATCGGTCGCACACGTTCGCCTGCTCCGTCCGCCGGTCGAACTCCCTTATCAAGCACCCACACCCGGCTTTCCACGCACGCCACCTCCTTGCCCGTTTTGCGCGGGCCGCTTCACTTCTCCATTACCGGGCCAACTGCAAACGGAACAGATCCCTCCGGTCCAGGACGGGCATGTGGAACTCGTCATCCGCTTCGTAGTGTCTGGAAATCGCCTTGCTGATGCACGCCGGCGAACAAAGCATGGGTTTCACTCGCAGCCCGGTGATAGCCTCCAACTCTCGAATGGTCTCCACGTCCAGCGGACAAGCCATGCCGACGGTCAGTAGTTTGCCGAGCCGATCGATGGGGAAGACCTGGCGGGACCGCGCGAAATCAGGCGGTATGAGGGTCAACAGTTCTTTGCGAACCCGGTAGTTCGACAGCACGATGCTTGAAACCCCCGGTTGACGCGCCAGGAAAGTCGAAACCGCTTGGGCGCTCACATAACCGAGCATCACCAGCCGATCGAGAATTCGTCCGCCCTGCCCTTCCTGGACCTCCAGGGCGACTCTAAGCTGCCCCTCCGTGATCAGCCCGTCCATGATCATCAGCTCGCCGATCCGTTTCCGCGACGAGGGTGCCTTGCCTGACCCTCCTTGCGGTTTTGGTACTGCCACTCCCACCAGGCTCTTCATGACGTTCATCTCCCGTTGAACTGCATGCCTTTTCAAGTCTGTACTCACAGGGGCAAGAATCGGGCCAACAACTACAAGGCAACGCCGTGCACCTATAAGTGGTATTTGAACAACAGGTTAATCGGAGATCGTGGTTTCCGAGGAGTGCCGCAACTGGGCAATAAAAGAATAGAGTTAGTCCGATGAGATTGTTATTTATTCAAAATTGACAAATAACACATCAAACGACAACAACTATTGATGCGTCCAGATCGCTAGTCTACGAACATGAACTCGTTTGTCAACAATAAAACCTGCGCGTATTGCTCCCAAGGCTTAAGCGGATCCGGCCGCGCGGGGGGCGGTCCCTCAAAGTCCAACCGCGACAGCCATTCGCGAATGAAGGTGGACTCGTCCTGCGTGTCGGTGACCCAAATGCGCGGATGCCAGGTGAATCCATCCCAGCCCGTGTCGCCTTGGCACGTTACGACCAAGTCGAGCGCGTCGCCCTGTTGCACCACGATGTCCGCAGCGTCGGTCACGATCTCTCCATCGTGTACGGTGCCGGACCAAACGATGCCCGACCGGCTCGACACGATATATCCCTTGACGCCGTTCCCTTTCTCCGACCCGTGACGCAGATGGCCCTCAATCGAGACTGTCGCGTCCAGCGGTGCCACCCAACGGCGGATGGCCGCGTGGGCGTCATCGCCCGGATGGCCTCCGTGACTGTGCAGGCTCACCCAGCCCAGCTCGGGATCGGGCAGCGTGGAGCCTCCCTTCCAGGCGCCATCGGAAAAATGGGGCAGCGCGGTGAAACTTGCGACGGTCCCCGCGCCTTCATCAACCGTGCCATACCCGTACAACCAGGTGGGCGCAGGCGGGGCTTCGGGCGGACCGGCCGTGGCGGTCTGCTGCAAGAATGCCAACCCCATCTGGATCTCCTCATCCGACGGCGTCCGCTGCTGGGTCAGTTCGTATAACGCGCGAATCCGCCTTTCGTCCGGCAGCTCTCCGCTCACCTCGGGCCGTTCCATGAGCGACTTGGCCTGTTCGATAATGAATGGACTATTCATCAGGAAGAGGGCCTGCTGCGGCACGGTCGTGAAATACCGGCGCGGACTGTGCGTGTCGGGACCCGCAAAATCAAAGGTGCGGAACATGCCGGGCAGGTTTTGCCGTTCGACGCGGCTGTAAACCGTGCGGCGGACCGGGAACGGCTCTTCCGCGATATCGATGGAAGGTCCGCCCATGGTGAAGTCAATGGTGCCTGCCGCCGCGAGGACCGCATCGCGCATGGCTTCGAAGTCGAGGCGGCGGCGGTTCTGACGCCACATCAAACGGTTCTCGGGATCGATCGCGCGAGCCTCGGGCCGATCGAAGCTGACCTGCTGATATGTTTCCGACAACATGATGGTCCGGTGGAGGTCTTTTACAGACCAACCATTCTCCATGAACTGCCACGACAAGTGATCCAGCAACTCCGGATGCGTCGGCGCATCGCTCTGAAGGCCAAAATCGCTCGGGCTGGCCACGAGCGCTTTCCCGAAGTGATACATCCACACCCGATTCACCATGACCCGCGCCGTCAGCGGGTTCTCGCGGCTCGCAATGGCCTGCGCCAGTTCGAGCCGGCCGCTCCCACTTTCAAACGAGGCGGGCTCGTCTTTCGCCAACACCGTGAGGTAACGCCTCGGCACGGATTCGCCCTTGTTCTCCGGCTTCCCGCGCTCGAACACGTACGGGTCAAATGGCTTGTCCGCGTCCAACAACGCCATGGCGCAATCGGGCCGGCCGGGATGCGTAGCCTTCACCCTTGCGACCGCGTTACGCAGGTCGCGCACGCGGTTTCGTGTGGGTACATCCTTCAAATCTTCCACATCGCGCGCGGGGATATTGGCCGGGCTATCAGTCCCGTACAGAACCTGCCGTAGTGCCTCCGCATCGCCATCCGGCAACGCCGCGGGAAGCTGCACGTCACTCGTGCCGTTTTGTGCGGCGATCTGCGCCCGCGACGCGACAAGATCGATCCATTCATGATTGACCTGCTGCAACGCGCTTGCGTACCGCGCGACGACATCCGCCATGCTTTTCGCCGGATCGCCCTTGAACGCCTCCGCAACCCGCGGATTGATGCGCAGGTCGGGGTGCTCGTTCGCCGCGATCTCCGTCGCCAATGCGGAAACCTCCGCTTCGAACGCATCGGCCGCAAGCGCCGCGAACCGCTTCCAAGGAGCAAAGATGGGATCGTGCCCTTCCGCGGCCGCCTTTCCATTCAAGAAATCGCGCCACCGTTGCAGCAACTGCCAGTGAATCTTCCGGTCCCGGGCCAACGCGCGCAACGGTTCGTCCTCGGTGATGTCGCGCGCTTCCCACGCCGCCGCGAGATAATCGCTGACGCGGTTGCGCGCCTCCGACAACAACTCCACGTGCAACGACGTCAGGTAGTCTTGCACCGCCTGCTCTTTCGCGGCGACTTCCTTGAGGTATTCCTGATACTTCGGATCGTCCGGGTCCGGTTCCTCGATGAGCGGTGGGTCTTCCGGCTCATAGGAACTTCGAAAGATGCCGTACATGGCGTAATAGTCGGCGCTCGATATGGGATCGTATTTGTGATCGTGACACCGGGCGCAGGACACCGTCAGCCCCTGCAAGCCCCGCGTCACCACGTCGATCCGGTCGTCCGTGATGTCGTGTACGTTGCCTAAGAAATGGCGTCCCAACGTCAGAAAGCCCAGCGCCGCCAATGGCCGCTTGTCGTCGCCGAGGTCCATACGGTCCGCGGCGAGCTGGTGCAAAATGAACTGGTCGTAGGGCAGGTCCTCGTTGAACGCGCGAATCACATAGTCGCGATAGGTGTACGAGAACGCAAACTCGCGCTCCCGCTGAAACACGTACCCGCGCGTGTCCGCATACCGCGCCACATCCAGCCAGTAGCGTCCCCACCGCTCGCCATACCGCGGCGACGCCAGCAACCGGTCAATCAGGTTCGCGTACGCGTCCGGCGATTTGTCGTTTTCGAACTCCTCGACCTCCTCCGGCGTGGGAGGCAAGCCATGCAGATCGAAGGTGGCCCGCCGGATCAAGGTCCGCTTGTCGGCCTTTGGCGAGGGTGTCAGCCCTGCATCTTCGAGCTTCTTCAGGATGAAGCGGTCCAAGTCCGAACCGGACCAGTCCCCGTTCGCCACCTCAGGGACTGCCGGATTCGCCACCGACTGGAAGGCCCAATGAGAACTGCGGGCCTCCTCGATGCGCTCCTCCATGGACTGCGGCTCCGCACCTGCGGACGTATCGCCGCCGCCCGGCCACGGCGCACCCATGGCCACCCAGTGCGTCAACGCGTCAATCGCGTCCTGAGGCAGCTTCTCCTTCGGCGGCATCTGGATGTCACCGGTGTATCCGATCACCTGGATGAGCAGACTGCCCGCAGGGTCGCCCGGCTTGATGGTGGCGCCACCCGCGCCTCCTTGCAGCAAAGCAGCCCGCGAATCCACGCGCAAATCATTCTTCTGCTTCTCCGGCCCGTGGCAAGAAAAGCAATGTTCCGCCAGCACCGGCCGCACGTTACGCTCGAAGAATTCGACCGCCTGCGGATCGAGTTCCGCCTCACCCGCGGTTGGCGTCTCAAGGGTTGGCGCAACCACCTTTTGCAGCGCTTCGGCTGGCAAACCAGTCTCCGGCTCGCCCGCTAAGCGATCAAGCAGCGCTTTCGCCTTGGCTTGGTCGTGCTGAAGCGATTCCAGTTCGCGGATCAACGCGTCGGCTGTCGTCTCATCGGCGGCGGCAATGCCGCCGATTGAAACACAACCCATCAAGCAGCATGCAACCAACGCTTTTCGTGCAGTACTTATCAATGCCTTGCAACCTTTTAATACCGTGACCTCGCTCCGACCGAAGAACAGGCCACGGCCGAAACTATACCAAGGATTCCGGGTTGCCGCCAAGACGCAAGGGAAACTCAAATCCCGCTCGAGAAATTCGTGATTTAAACATTTGAAAGAATTCAAAAGCACTATTTGCACTATCCGCCGAGCCGCCGTATACTGAACTTCTGTGCTGCACTGTTCATCTGCCGAACTTCACAATCGTACTGAACAAGGGAGGGATTAATTCATGAAGACAGCCGTTTACCGAAGTATCCGTGCCGCGCTCAAGACCGCGCCGTTGGGCCTTGCGCTTGTACTGGTCGCCATCCTGGCCGGGACGGGTTGCCCAAAACCCGCACCCGAAGGCATCCCCGTCATCGACCTCGCCGTCGGCGATGGAGGCCTCGACTTCGACCTGAAAGGCGGGGAGACCTCCGAGTTCGAGTACGCGAAGGTGCTGCTCTATTTCAATGTGCTCAAAGGCGACAACCAGCAGGATCCGGATGTCATCCTCAGTGGTGCGAACATCCCGGAACTCCAGTACCCCATTAGCACGGTTCTTACGCCCCATGACCTCTATGTGTCCGATCTCAATTCGGAAAACGTGCTGATCTGGCGCGATTATCGTTCCCTTTCGGCCAAGGCCGACGTCATCGCGGCGCCGGACGTGATTCTCAGCGCCGAAACCACGTTTGACGAGCCCATACAGATTCTCGTTGAAGACAACCGCCTCTTCGTCGCCGATTACTTCTTTGATGAAAAGAAAGCCTGTTGTGGCGCGATAGCGGTCTTCGACGATGCCGCCGGCATCACCGAAGACCGGTTCCCGGACGTAGTACTCGACGATCCCGGGACACCCAATGGCCTTGCCTATGCCGACGACCAGCTCTACGTGGCGGACTCGTCCCAGGATCGGGTCCTGGTGTATACCAGCATTTCCGACATCCTCGAGGAAGAGAACAAAGGACTGCTGGACCCGGAGATCGTTGAACTCAGCGGTCCTTCCTGGTTGAACCTCGACGATGAAGGGCCCGTCATCCCCTTGAAAGTCGACGTCTTTGACAACCACTTGTACGTGACCACGGCAACGAACTTCCTGTTCGTGTTCAGCCCCGCGGATGCTCTCGTGGACTTCCAGGAGCCCGATGCCGTGATTGCACAATCCAATGGCGCCCTTGAAACGCCCTTCGGATCGCAACTCGTCGGCGACCGCCTGTTCGTCGCCAACCTCAATGCACCGTTCTTCGTCCTCACGAAGGATGCGGAGGCCAAGTCGAACAGCATCGGAATGGTCGCATTCGAGAACGCGACCAGTCTCCTGACCGGGCAGCTTCCTTCGCTGGCGTTCGACACGACCCACGCGCAGATTCCCGCCGTTCAAGATCTCGTCGCCGAAAGTGATGTGCTCTTTGTGGCCACGTCGGTTCCAGAAGAAAACGTGCCCTTCAAGAGCGCGACAAAAGCCCCCTACTTCGGTTCGTTTTATCCCGTCGGCGACGTGCACATCTATCGCAACGCCGACGCGGTCTCGACCAAACGGCCGGGCGACATTGTGCTTCCGGCTCTGAAAGATTTCCTGGGGCCGCTCAGCATCGATACGAACCGTCAATTCACAGGTCTATAGGAAGCTGATACGAAACAGTATCTTGCGGGGGCACGGCAATGCGCCGTGCCCCCCATTTCGTTCCTACTCCACCGGCAGCCACTGCACGGCATCGCCCACGACGTAGCCGTCCGTGTCCTTCACGCCTACTTCCACGGTACCGTCGTCAGCACCGGAAAACGCGAAAACTCCGAGAGAAATGAACGGCGACAGTTCGCCTTGGTTCTTGCGTTCATTGACAGATACTGTGACCGGCCCATCCGCCGTATATATGGTAACCGGCACGTTGGTCGCCCGGTTGGGATTCGGCGAGTACGAGAACCGCACCTCGTACGTTCCCGGCTTCGGTAGCTTCGGTACGTAGCGCAACTTCGCGTCAGGTTGATCGACATCGACGAGTTCATGAATGTAGTCGTAACCGACATAGGGCCCCGCCGACGTGCTCCGCCGCCATTGACCAATGACTTCGACATCGGGATTGTCGATCACGATGCCGTCCAATTCTGAGACCTTTACGTACGGCGCCTCGACGTCCTCCGGTCCCAGGATTTGCTCTTGCTCCATCAGCTTGGCCTGCAACTCGTCGATGGGTACGTCCTGCACGGGCACGCCGTCGCGAATCGCCAACGCCGCCGCCACGCCGCTGGCGTGTCCCATGATCATGTATTGCGGCTCCATGCGGATCGACGAGTACGCCACGTGCGAGGCGGAGCAGCACACCGGCACCAGCAGGTTCGTCGCCTGATCGCGCTTGGGCACGAGCGCGCGGTATGAAATCTCGTAGGGTTGCACGGGCACTTGCATGTCGCCTTCGTTGATGGCCGAAGGTTCGTCGCCTTCGAAATCGTCTGGCCCCGCAACGATACGTTGCACGTGGTGCGAGTCGGAGTTGTACGACCCCATCCCGATGGAATCGTCCTTCTCCCGGTCGGTCTGAAGATCTTTCTGGTGCATCACGTATTCGCCCACCATGCGCCGCGCTTCGCGGATGTACATCTGGTGCGGCCAGTGATTGGTATCCTCAAACTCGTCCGCGGAGGGACCCCACTGGTTCACTTCCTCTTGCAGCGCCTCGGGCACGCTCGGATCGTTTGCGAGGAAGTACAGGAAACCTTGGATGTAACGGAGCGTTTCGTCCCAGATCTCCGCGCGGCGTTCGTAGGTCCCTTCCGGATAGTCCCAACTCCCGCCGATGTAATCCGTCGAGAAGGCGCCGTTGTTGTTCACATCCGTCTTGGCTTCCGGCATGGGGCTCGGATTCATCACCTTCCCCATGGGCAATTCTGGATTCGCTGCGAGGTAGCGCTTCAACAACTCGTACTTGGCCGGGTCGTACCCTTCAGGCTTCGGATACGGCAATCGATTGCTTTCCCGATCCGTCAGACACAACCGGAAGTTGTACGCCTGCACCTTGCGATCGCCCTGACCTGTCGCGCCCGCCGGACCGCGGTAGATGTACGGAAGCAAGTCGCCGTTCGCATCGTACGGGTTGACCGGCCCCGGAAACTGGTGCTTCGGACTCCGCTCGATGCGGCCCGCGAGCGATTCACCGTACACCTCCTGACTCTCCCGTCCCCACGTGAACAACACGCCCGCCCGATGCATCAGGTCGCCTTCGTAGGAACAGTCGGCAAACACCTTGGCCCGGTACACCGTGCCGTCGTCCATCACCATGGCTCTTACGTCGGTGCCGCGCTTGTCGACGGAATCGATACGCTTCCCGAACACAACTTCAACGCCCGCCTCATCAAGCCATTCCCGGAACTCGGCCTCGGCAATGTGCGGTTCGAAGAACCACGAAATGTCTTCGCCATAGTGCTCGCCAAGCCGTTCAAAGTACTGCCGCGACATGCCGCCGATGACGCTCTGATTCCCGAAGTCCGTGCGGCCCAATCCGCCGGACACCATACCGCCAATGTGCGCGCCCGGTTCGACGAGCAAAACACTCAAGCCTTCGTTCGCGGCGGCGATAGCGGTAATAGCGCCGCCCGCCGTGCCGCCGTAGACGACCACGTCGTAGGCTTCGCCCTCCGGCTCCGCGCCGTTGACGCCTGCGCGCCAGTTGCCGACGGCCTCGGACGTGCTCAGGTAGCGGCCGTAGATGCGCAGCGACTCGATGGACGCCGTCGACAGGTCGCCGAACCGAATCGAGGTCGAGCCATTGCAGTCCACCAACGCGGGATCGATGCGATACCAGCCTTGGGCCCGCGCCTCGCCGCCATCGCACAAGGTGCCATCCACTACAAAGGTTACGATGCGCGGCCCCCCGTCGACGGTAATGGCGATATGGTGCAGACCCGGTTCGCTCACCACGCCGGGGTCGCTCGTGTAGGTTTGGGTCGTCGTGCCATCCGATGCCATCAATTGCACGCCACCGTCCGCCGCGAGTCCGACGGAAACTCCCGCGCCCGTGTCATTGGTCGTGGAGAAAAGCGTCTGGTCGGTACGCGATTCCTTAACGTTCAACCAAAGCCCAATCGTGAATCCTTCGCCGGGTTCCAGTTTCGGCAACTGGGCCATGGCGATCTCGCCGCCTGGTTTCGCGTCCTCCCCCGTCGCGTGCAACACAAGCCCGTCTTCCGCGATCGTTTTGTTGCGGCGCTGGTTCCACATGCCTTCGAGCAAGGCGCGGTCTAGCTTATGCACGCGCGCCACGGTCTTCTGCGTCTCCGTTACGAAGAACTCGCCGTCCAGTTCGATGAAGTCCGGGTAGCTCATCCGCACGGATGGCGTGTCGTCATACAACACAATCTCCGGTTGGGACCAGTGGATAAACCCGTCTTTCTCCACGCCCCCGCACATCCACACAGGATTCCGCCCCTCATAGGATTGCCCGCCGTGGTTGTGGAACCAGTAAAGGTATTTGCCGTTGCTGAACCGCCGCACAAAGTTCGCGGCCCGCGGATGTTTAATGCGCCGCCCACCCGGCGTGTACGTCATGTACTCCGGCCCCGTCCAGGTACGTCCGCCGTCCCGGCTGTACGCGTGGCACGGGTGTCCGTCGACCGTGCGGTACGTGCAGTACAGAGAGCCGTCACTCAGGGGCGTTAGGTTGTGCTCTTCGGCAATGGGCCCCTGCGGCGCGCGCAGACCGACGTCGCCCTCCGGCAGCGTTTCCCATCGAATCTTCTCGGGATCCCACTCGGTGAGGATGTTGTCGCTCCGAAGAAAGATCCCTTCTGACCGTTCAATGAACCCCTCACCGAAGTTCCCCACCTTGGACACGCCGATGTACGCAGCCCCGTTGTGAACGATCGGTTTGCCCACGCCCCAGAAAAACTGCACGTCGCCGCCGTAGACATTTTCCCGATCGATTTCGAAGGAGCGAATCGGAATCCGATACCGCTGCTCCGACCACGTGTGCCCGCCGTCGTCGGAGTATTTGAAGACATAGTGACCCAGGGTATCGACCCGCTTTCTCTTGCTCCCGTCGGACAATTTCACCTCGCGCAGGTTCTCCGCGTTGTAGTCGTAAAACGCGTAGATCCGCCCGCCCACCTTCAACGGCATCACCCACGACGCCTCGGGCGGTCCCTCCGGCTCGATGTCGATTAGCGGACCCCACGTCTTCCCCTTATCCGCGCTGATCGTCGCAACGACATGTTGCTTCTCGTTGCCTTCCTCTCCCGGCCCCGTCGTCAACGTACAAACCCATTCGCCAAGATCGTTCATCACGATATAGGGCTGGTCGCAGTAACCCTGACTGGGGATCTCGTTTCCGTGAACGATATTCCGCGCGTCCATCGCCGCGCCGTTCGCGGCCAACAAGAGCGTAACGAGAAATGCTGAAGGTGTCATGATGCAGTTGCTCCTCGGTTTTCTGTGCCTGGCTTTGAAGGATACCAACCCCATGCCCAACGCTGCGACCCCGGCTTGACCTTCGGCAGAAAGCAGACTGATGCGTCACGCGTGCGTGAAGTATGCTTTCGCCCGCGCATAGTGGGGGTCGTCTTGGTCGCGCATCCAGAACAATAGACGGCGGCGTAGGGGAACCATCTGCGGCGCGTATTCTTCGTCTTCGGCGAGGTTGTGGAGTTCATGCGGATCGACGGCGAGGTCGTAGAGTTCCTGCAGGGGGCGGTGCTGATAGAGTGTGACGCGGTCTTCGGCCCAGCCGTTGGTCTTCGCGAGGGCTTTCCACGACTCCCACAAATCGCCAAACCGTTCGCCGCCTTCCGTGATGTTGTTGGTGAAGGTGCCGTCCGGGTTCAGGTTGAGGATGTACTTCAGATTCCCCACGCGCACCGAACGGATCGGGTAGAAGCCGCCGTTGTTAATGCCTTCCGTGGTGTGGGCACCGTAGATGGTATCGCGATGCTCGGTGACCTTGCCTTGCAGAAGCTTGGCGAAACTATTGCCGTCGAGATCGCGCGGCGGGGTGCCACCCGCGAGTTCGATGAAGGTGGGCAGAACGTCGACAAATTCGATCATGGCGTCTGTCGTTGTGCCGGGTACGACGTGACCCGGCCAGCGTATCGCGAAGGGTACGCGCAAGCCTGACTCGTAACAGGTCCACTTTCCAAACGGCAAGGGCGCGCCGTGATCGCTCGTGTAGATGAAGAGCGACGTGTCGAGCAGGCCGCGCGATTCGAGCGCGTCCAACGCAACGCCGACTTCCGCATCCAGCAGATCGATGTCCGTGCAATAGTCCGCGACGCGCTGCCGCGTAGCTGGGGTGTCGAGCAGCGCGGGGTGCAAGGGGACTTCGTCTGGATTGTACCCACCCGTCTCGTGGGGCGTGTGCGGCTGTTTGGACGCGATGATGAGACAGAACGGTGTCTCGCCCACGCCATCGAGAAACGCGCCGATAGCGTCCTGTTCGATGTACTCAAAGGGGAAGGCGGTCTCGGGTTTGATGTGGCGTTTTCCCGCGAGGGCGACGCGATACCCGAGGGCGCCGAGGTATACCGGCAAGGTATCGATGCCGTCGCGTATGCTGCTATGGTTCTGGTGCGCGCCGTTGCGATGGGGGAAGAGTCCCGTGTACAGCATGGAACGGCTGGGGGCGCACATGGCCGTGGCGGTGTAGGCGTTGTCGAAGCGGAGGCCTTCCCGGGCGATGCGATCGATGTTGGGCGTACGGACGGTTTCGTTGCCGTAACAGCCGGTGTAAAACAGGTCGTGGTCGTCCGCGATAAAGATGACGAAGTTTGGCCGCGGGGCGGGCGTTCGCGGGAGGGCGGCACAACCCGCGCTTAGCGTCAGCGCGGCGGCGCTGGTCTGCAGGAACTCGCTGCGGGTTATCGTACGCGAGTTCCGTTCATGGGACGACGTCATGGCGATCCCCCTTCCGGTTTTCGGCGTTTTAACCGGCGACCGTTTCGGTTACGGATTCAGTGTGCGCGATGAACTCGACCGGAATCCAGCGGCGCACGGAGTTGATGAGATGAATGGCGCTGCACCGCGCAAGGTCGTCCACGGTAACGACGACTTCGGTGATTTCGCCGCGGGCCAACAACTCCGCCCGGAACGTCCCCGCGAGAAGTCCACAGGAGACCGGCGGCGTCGCCATGCGTCCGTCCAGTTCTACGACGACGTTGGCGGTCGTGCTCTCCGTCATTTCGCCGCGCTCGTTCCAGAGCAGGACCTCGTCGCAATCCGGTCGCGACGCGCGGGCCGTTTCGTAGACGGCGCGGTGAGTGGTCTTGTGGAAGAGGAAGATGTCCGTTGGATTCACCGGCGTTCGCGCAAGACCGAGGCGGACTGGTTCGGAAACCGGGGCCGGGGCGGACTCGATGCGATAGCGCCCGTTGCGGTTGACAAGCAGACGGACCTTGAGCGGCTCCCTGGGGAAATCGCGTTCCGCTGCATCCAAGTCCGCGCGCAGGGCACCCATGTCGATGGGGATATCAAAATACCGGGCGCTGGCGGCAAGGCGGTCAAGGTGCCTTTCCAGCATAAAGTAGCCGCCGTCGTAGCGGATGGACTCCAGCAAGGAAAACTCTGGCCGCTGCGCGGTCAACACGGCCGCTTTCGCGAGGCACTCCTCGTACTCACCGTCCGGCGCGGAGGCCCATGTAATACCGCTGCCGACGGGATACTCCACGGTGCCGGATTCGGTATCCACCGTTGCCGTACGAATGGCCACGTTGAACCGAGCGCGGCCCGACGGCTCCCAGTACCCGATGGCGCCGCAATAGACGCTGCGGGGTCCGTTCTCGAATTCACGAATGATCTCCATGGTGCGGACCTTCGGCGCGCCGGTCACGGAACCCGATGGAAAGAGCGCGGCGAAGATCTCCGGGACGGACGCCCGGGATTCGCATGCGATGGTGGAGGTCATCTGCCAGAGCGTTGGATACCGCTCCACGTCGAAGAGCCGTTCCACGCGCACCGAACCGGTTTCGCTGATGCGGCCGAGATCGTTGCGGAGAAGATCGACGATCATGACGTTCTCCGCGCAGTTCTTGTCCGACGCGGCGAGGGCGCGCGCGTGGGCCTCGTCTTCTTCCGGAAACCGGCCGCGCGATCCGGTGCCCTTCATGGGCCGAACGCGCAGGGTCAGTCCCTCGCGCTCAAAAAACAGTTCCGGCGATACCGATACGATCTTGTGCCGTCCGAGATCGAGGAACGCCGCATGTTCGGTCGGCTGAGCATTGCACAACGCGAGAAACCAGGCATGGGCCGACCCGCGAAACGTCGCGCGCAGGGGGAATGTGAAGTTCACCTGATACGTGTCGCCCGCAGCGATCAACGCGCGCAAACGCTGCACGCGTTCCACGTAGGCGTCCCGCGATAACGATGCCTCCCATTCGCCGACCGTGAACGAATCTTCGTCGCAGGCAGGGGCCTCCGCCGGTTCACTGTAAATACCAAACCAGGCTAACGGTAACGCCGAAGCTGCGTGACAACGCAGGGCCTTGTCAAAGGCTGGCGCGGCCTCATACGCAAGAAAGCCTGCGGCGTATCGTCCCTTCGCCACGTGTCCTGCCACAGCCTCCAGACACGGCGCGACCTCCTCGAGCCGTTCCGCGACACACACCGCGACGGGATCGCGAAACCACCGCGAGCCGGAGCGGGATACAAAATGGATGTCGCCAAAGGCAGTCATGGGAAGACGAATTCCGTGTTGGCACAACGCAGACCAACCCAAAGCCTAGCACCGAGGCGCGCGTTGGTCAAAAGTGGCGCGTCTCGTCAACGCGTATCGACGTATCAAGGACCCGCAAGACCCGGGCGAGACCTTTGGACGACCATTTCAGCTTGAACCTATTCCCGGATTGAGAAACCGGTTGGCATCCCAATGCCGGGACGCAACCTCTCCATTGCGCGTATTTCCCTATTGCACTATACTGATTGGCAGCCGTACGGCTCTGGCGACGGCGGGGAGGGCGAATCATGAGTGTTACCATCCATCAAGCGCGCGACCTCGCGTTGCGGTTTGCAGGACTCTACTGCGTGCTGAGAGCTTTCCAGGGCCTTCCGCGCGCCATCTATCTCTCGACGTGGACGCCGGATCGAACGTATCCCGGCAATTTGTCGACGGAGGTGATCGGCGAGTTCGCCGCTTGTGCGTTCTACGTCGTGGCGGCATATCTGCTATTGCGCCGTACCGCATTCGTTATCCGATTCATTTGGCCGGCGGAAGAGCAGGATGCGCGGCTTCGATCCGTTATTGGCGCGCCTGCGGTTCGTCTCTGGGTACAACTAATTGGCGTGTACTTCCTGATCTATAGTCTCGCGTTCATTGCTTCCGTGGTGTGGCATTGGTTGCCCGGTTTCCGTAGCGATTCGGCTATGCCGTACTACAACACCAACATTTTGATTCGCTACGGAGTCATGCTGGTGCTCGCCGTCATTTGTATTCGCCATCCCGATGCGCCGTTTCGTTTGTTTCGTCCGCAGTCCAAAACAGACGACGAGGTGTTGGAGTCATGAGTCTGGATATTTACGGTTTGCGCGATCTGATTATCAAAGGTTTCGGACTGTACCTGCTAGTGCGCGTAATACAGTCGGTTCCGATGATGATCGTCACGGTTCTTCAATCGCAACTTAAGGCAGACTTCGCAGACATGGCAGTCACGTTTGCGGTCACGGTGGTATATGCAGGCCTCGGCTACATCTGTGTTTTCCGAACTCACGCGCTAATGCAGGTCATTTGGAACGATGCCGAGCCTGTGATCGTCGGCGCAACTGCTTCTGCGCTTGCAAAGCTGATCGCCGTTCTCGGTATCTACTTCGGAATTCAATCTGCTGGGCTTGTCTGTAGCTTCGTGTGGGAAGTCCGGGAGCCGGATGTTTACATCATCGGCAGCCTGGCGTCGTCACTCGCCTGGTTTGCAATAGCGCTTTGGTTCATCCGCTGCCCGGAGCAGGTGACAGAGTTCATCCGTCGCCGCGAATCTGCAAGCGGATAAGGACAGGACCGAACCGGCGTCTGCCTTCCACTCCGTCTCGCGGTTCCACATGTAGCGCAGGCGTCCCCGCCTGCATTCTTGAGGAAGCGAGACTGTAGATGCA
>CAZWDH010000168.1:9726-15414 GCA_964632865.1 uncultured Nitrospiraceae bacterium | reverse complement strand
GGTCTGGGGATTGGGAAAGCCCTGTCGCTGCAAGCCGCATCGAGGAGGGGATCGTTATGCGTATTGCTGCAGCCGCAGTAGCAGGTTTGCTCATCGCCACGGGGGCATACGCAGACCTGCAAAACGTCGAAGTCGGCGGTGAACTTCGAATCCGGGGCCGGTACTGGTCCAACACCTACGTAGGAACGGCAAGCGGTCCGCGAGAAACACGCATTCCAGACTTCTTCGTCCCACGGCGGGCAATCGGTCCGTTTGGATTGGACAGCCGTTTCGATTGGGACGGCAAAGAGTCCGACATCCGTTTAATCGAGCAGAGGACGGACATCGACGTGTTGGCGGATTTCACGGATAACGTGAAGGCCTACATCCAGCTCGAGAGCTTCGATCTGTGGGGAGAAGAGTTCCGTTCCGATTACATCACGGGGCTGGATTCGCGGGCATCGACCCGCAACGACGTAGAGGTTCTTCAGTCCTGGATTGAGGTGGACAATCTTCTGGATCAACCGTTGACGCTGCGTATCGGGCGCCAGCCGCTGAAGTTTGGCAAGGGCTGGCTCGTGGCCGATGCGATCGCGGCGACGTTGAACATTTCGTACGACGGCGTGCGGCTCACCTACGAGACGGACGATCTTCAAATCGACGCGTGGTACACGAAGCTTTTCGAGGGCGGTGTATCTGAACAGGACGGCGACGTAGATTTCTCCGGTGTGTACGCGACGTACCGGGGCATTCCTCACCTTTGGGCGTCCTTATACTGGTTGTGGGTTCGCGATTCGCGGAGTCTCAACGACACCAATTTCATAGCCCCCATCGAGCGCCTTGAAGATTTCTTCAATCTTGATGATTACGATGCCACGAATCTCCACACGGTGGGCGGCCGCTTATGGGGCGCGTACAGCGGTTTCGACTACGACCTGGAACTGGCGTATCAGTTTGGCGAAGCCGATGCGGCTGGTTTCGGATTCAAACCCGCTTCGCAGATCTATGGAGACGATGGCGCGGAGTATGCGAATTGGGGCGGCGACCTGGAGTTGGGTTACAGCTTTTCCGAAGTGCCTTGGCATCCGCGGTTGTTCCTGGGCGGGGCTTATTTCTCCGGTGAGGACAATCGGGACCTCACGTTTGGCGAATGGCTGAACCCCTTCGATCGTCCCGAAGCGAGCGTGTCGTTTAACCGGTTGTTCTCGTATTCAGTCTATTCCTGGCTTCTCGACACGGGCCAGGACCTTTCGAACTTCCATCAAGTGCGGGCCGGCGTGGAGATGTACCCAACGGACAAGATCACCGTGCATCTGAACGCGGCGTACTTCGGAGTGAACGAGCCGTTCGACCGGCCGCGCACGGTTGCCTTCGGCAACTGGCATATCCCCGTGGCGCCGGCACTGAGTTTCTGGACCGAAGAGGCGGACGAAGACCTCGGCACGCGCCTCTACATGTGGATTCGATACAACTACAGCGATAACTTGTGGTTCCGGGTCGGTTGGGAGCGGTTGTTTACTGACGACGGCGCGGCGCAGGGTAATTTCGTGAATCGGAACGGCCTCGAGTTCAACGGGGGAACGGGCCGGGAGGATGCGGATTACCTGTTCTTTGAGACTGGCGTGAACTTCGGCGGCACAGATCACCGCTATCAATAGAGGGGGGGCGCGGAGCGCCGACCGTTTGACGGTTGCTTACGCGCCAAAGGAGGCGAAGTATGTTTAAAAAGATGACCCTTTCACTGCGAATCCTTTGCGGATTCCTGGTCGTTGTCGCCATCGCGGCGATTCTCGGGTTTTCCGGCTGGCAGGGTATGCGTTCCGTGGCCGAACACGTGCGGCTGTCGGATGAGGGTTTTGCCATCGTGGCCGTGCTCGATGAGTGCGGATTCTTGCGACGGGATTTTGCGCTGCACGGCACCGAGCTTTTTGGCGGTAATACCAAGAACGCAGCCGAGCTTTGGAAAGACAAATACGCAGAACTCGCCGGGATGCTTGAGAGCTTAAAAAACGACCCGGGATTGAATGTCGACGAGAAGAAGCAAATCGAAGAGGCCATTGTCGTCAGCCATCAGTATGAGAAAGATTTCGCGGAACAAGAGGCGGCACAGAAGATGCGGGACGACGCGTTTGCCGAATGGGGGCGCGTCGGTTGGGATGTGACCGAAAGCATCGGGTCCGCGCAGAACGACACCATCGCGCCGGCGATGGCGGGCGCTCAGGCCCAGGCGGATCCCGTCGCGATTGCGCGATGGGCGGGAATTGGTCAGGGATTGCAGAGCAACATCGTGGAACCGTTCCTGCTGCTTCGCATTCGGGCCATGTATCTCATTGCCAAGGGTGGAGATGCCCAGTACGAGGAGTATACGAAGCAGTTGGCCGCGTTACGCGAAGGGACGGCGAAGTGGGCGACGATGGTTCAAGGCGAGGCCGCGCTTGAACAGGCTGCGGCAACGATCGATGGGTTGATTGGCGAGTACGAGCGCGCGGGCGAGATGTACTATCAAGGTCTGTTGAAACAGCGCGAGGCCGAGGTGGCGATGGTGGCTTCGGCAGGCGGCGTGCTTAACAAGATCAAGACGGTACAGAACGATTTGAACGAAGAAAAACAGGCCATCATCACGCGTACGATCGGTCTGACCACGATCCTGTCACTGGGCGGCGTCGCGGTCGGATTGTTCCTGGCGTTCTTTATCGCACGGAGCATCAGCAAACCGATCAACTCAGCGATCGCACAATTGTCCGAGGGCTCTCACCAGTTGACGGCCGCGGCGGATCAGATATCGACGGTAAGTCAGGAACTGGCCGGCTCGACGAGCGAACAGGCGGCCTCTCTGGAAGAGAGTTCGGCTTCGCTGGAAGAGTTGACGTCGATGACGCACCACAATGCCGACAACGCGAACCAGGCCAACACGATGGCGACGGACGCGCGGAAGGCGGTGCAAGACGCGCAGACGGCCATGGAACGCATGTCCTCGGCCATGGGCAAAATCCGCACATCGGCCGATGAGACGGCCAAGATCTTGAAATCGATCGACGAGATCGCGTTCCAGACGAACTTGCTGGCGCTGAACGCGGCCGTTGAGGCGGCCCGCGCGGGTGAGGCCGGCAAGGGGTTCGCGGTCGTAGCGGAAGAGGTCCGCGCGTTGGCGCAGCGCAGCGCCGAGGCGTCCAAGAGCACGGCGGCGTTGATCGACGAGTCGCGCGGGAATGCCGAGAACGGCGTGCACGCGGCGACGGAAGTGGCGCAAATCCTGACGCGCATCGACGACGCGGCGGGCAATGTGGCCCAGTTGATTGCGGAAGTGAGTGCGGCGTGCCGCGAGCAGAGTTCGGGCATCGACCAATTGAACACGGCGGTATCCGAGATGGACAAGGCGGTACAATCCAATGCGGCAAGTTCCGAAGAGTCCGCCTCGGCCAGCGAAGAGCTGAGCGCACAGGCGCGGGAAGTCGGCGGCGTGGTGATGGATCTGGCGGCGCTCGTGGGTGGCCACGGCGCTTCCGCCGGAACGATGACGATGGCGACGTCTTCGCGTAATCCCGCGATTCTCCGGTTATCCGGCGCGCCCATGGACCGGCGCAGAGTTAGCCACCCGGCTCTTCCCGGCGGTGGCGGTCAGAAAAGCGCCGCTGCATCGACGGCCAAGTCCCAATCCATTGCGCCGGAGGAAGTCATCCCACTGGATGATGACGATCTCTCGGACTTTTAGTGCCCTAATGTGAGCTGTGTCACGCGGCGCCCGGAGCCTGGCTTCGGGTGCCGCGTTTCATTTACGCGGAGACGCCGTGCTTTGTACCGCGAAACTCGACCACCCACTAGGTGTGGGAGTCCTTTCGATTCTTGAACCATATGGTGTATGCTGTGGCTGCGTCGTGTTGAGGGGTTGGGCAAGGTTACAATCATCGTGAGCGCCATAGTTACCGAGAATCTGGGGAAGACCTACCGCTCGTCGGTTTGGAAGAGTACCGTACGGTCTCTCGACGGACTGTCTCTCACGGTTGGTGAGAACGAGGTCTTTGGGTTCCTTGGTCGAAACGGCGCGGGCAAAACCACGACCATCAAGATTCTGTGCGGCCTGATTCGTCCTACCGATGGCATGGCACGAATTCACGGCGAGCCCGTTCGCAAACGCACGGCGCGACGCTGGATCGGCTACCTGCCGGAGAATCCGTACTTCTACGAGTATCTGACCCCGCGCGAAACGCTCGACTTTTATGGGCGCCTGCATGGCTTGAGTCGCAGCGAACGTGCGGCGGAATGGGAGAAGCTGTCTGATCTTCTGGATCTCCGTGACATCGCCAATCAGCGCGTGCGTGGTTTTTCCAAGGGCATGCGGCAACGCCTCGGGTTTGCCGTGGCCCTCGTGGGCAATCCATCGATTCTCATACTGGACGAGCCCATGAGCGGCCTCGACCCGTTGGGCCGCCGGGCAATCCGCGAGTTGATTCTGAAAATGCGGGATGAGAAGAAGACCATCTTCTTCAGTTCCCATGTATTGGGCGACGTGGAACAGGTTTGCGACCGGGTGGGAATCCTCGTCAAGGGCAAACTGATGCGCCAGGGGCGGATCGCGGAGTTGTTGACGGAGAAGATCCGCCTCGTGGAGGTCATTGCGAGCGGGATCGACGTTGGCGTCGTCCAGGAGTTGCGCGCGGCGAGCGAGGCGTATCGCGCATCGGAAGCGGGACACCATTTCACGGTGACGGACCTCGCGAGTGCGAACGCGTCGATCAAGAAGATACATGCGGCAAGCGGTACCCTCGTCGATTTTGTCCCGGTCAAGGAATCCTTGGAGGATTTCTTCGTGCGCATCCAGGAGTGCCAACCGTGAGAGTCCTTGCCGTCGCACAAAATACCTTTCGCGAGGCCGTCCGCGACAAGGTCCTCTACGTGTTGTTGTTCTTTGCCGCGTCCACCGTGCTCGGTTCGAAGGCATTGGGATGGATTAGTATCGGGCAGGACATCAAGATTGTTAAAGACATTTCGCTGGCGGCCGTGTCGGTGTTCGGCGTGTTGATCGCCATCTTCGTGGGCACGAATCTGGTCTACAAGGAAATCGACAAACGCACGATCTACACGATCATCTGCCGCCCCATGGCGCGGTACGAATTCATCCTCGGCAAATATTTTGGAATGGCGTTCCTGCTCGCCGTCGTGACCGTGGTAATGACGGCGGTGACCGCGGTGTACGTGTTGTCGCTGGGCGGCACGCTGGACTTGACGTTTTTTCTGGCGGTGGTGTTGATCTACTGGGAACTCCTGTTGATCACCGCGCTGGCCGTGTTGCTGTCGTCGTTGACCTCCCCCATTCTCGGGGCGCTCATCGTGTTCTCCGCGTTCATCGTCGGCCACGCGACGGGGATCCTGATCGACCTGCCGGAACATTTCGATGGCACCGCGGCGGAGAAGGTATTGGCGCTGGTCTATTACGTATTGCCCAACCTGTCCAACTTCAACATCCGGGCCGAGGCGGCCAACGGCGTACCCGTGGCGCCCGGGTACGTGCTCTGGGCGATGACCTACGGCACAGTGTACACGGCGATACTGCTCGTGCTGGCGAGTCTGGCGTTCGAGGATAAGGACGTGTGATGGCGCGCAAGCTTGCCATAGCGGCCCTGGCGCTCGCGATTGGCATCCCGTGCGTCGCCGTGTCGCAGCACCGGATCGACGCGCTGCGCGAAGAAACCTTCGATCACGAGTTGCTGT
>CAZWDH010000168.1:0-9716 GCA_964632865.1 uncultured Nitrospiraceae bacterium | reverse complement strand
GTACCTGCCAAACGAGCGATTGCTTGATTCCTTCACGGCAGGGCTCAGCAGCGTCGTGGCAGACCTCCTCTGGCTCCAGTGCATTCAGTACACGGCGGAGGAGTTTAAGGGCGACTTCAAGTTCGTGTGGCTAGACCACATGCTAAGAACCATTACCCGGCTCGACCCCTATTTCACGGATGTGTATCAACGGGGCGGCGTCCTGCTCGCCATGCTCAAGCATGACGACGATGCCAGCATCGAGCTGCTGAAGAGCGGGATTCCCCATAACCCCACGCGTTGGGAACTGCCCTTCGAGATTGGCCGGACCTATATCTTGAACCGTAAGGACAACGTCAACGGCGCGCGGTATCTTGCTATGGCTGCGGCCACGGGCGATCCGCCGCCGTTCGTCATCGAATGGGCGAAGAATACGCAGATGCGCCATAACCTGTACGACGTGGAGCGCGGCATGTGGCTCGACATTGCGGAGAACAGCGGCAACGAGAACATGCGCGAGACGGCTCTGCGCAAACTCACCGAGGTCTCCCTGCGGGAAGCCTGCGACACCCTTACGAGGATCGTCGAGCAGTACCGCGCCAAAACGGGCACGGTCCCCGGCTCGATTGACGAACTCGTCGCCAAAGGTGTGCTGGCGGAAGCCCCGCAAGACCCGCTCGGTGGTGAGTTCCTCATCCTGGACGACGGCCGGGTCCTTAGCACATCGGTCCTGGACAGCCTGAAGCAGGAGCGACTTCAACTGCTGCGCGGCTGGATCGACAAGTTCCAACGCGAACAAGGCCACCTACCCCCTTCCCTCGACGCACTCGTCGACGCCGGAATTACCCCCGGACTCCCCGGCCACCCCTTCCCGGATGGCCAGTGGCAGTATGACCCGGCAACGGGAGATGTGGGGTAGACTGTCGCAGGGCTGAGCGAACTCCCTTATTATCGTATCCTTTGACTGAACAAAAGTAGTGACGATGTTTGCAAAATGTTTGCAAAAACATTTGTAAAAACGTTTTGTAAAAACATTTGTCAACTTGTTGTGGTGAGATCTTAGCGGGAATAGCGATTGACGCACAAAAGGGGGTTGACAACGAGCCACCTGATAGTTTACAATAAAAATGCGCCGGGAGGGACTAGCTCCCGGCGCCTAAAGAAATGGCGGTGTAGTTCAACGGATAGAATAGTTGGTTGCTAACCTTCCGATCCGGGTTCGATCCCCGGCACCGCCGTTCTTTCTATAGGATATTCTAGCGAATATTCCGCGAATTGTCAACGAATATTGTCGAAAGGAGCGCAAAAATGCAATCCTCAGAAGAACTTAGGAGTTTGCGCATTAAGCTCCAAGATGAACTGGACTTCCACAAGGGGGAGGTTCAAAGACTCGGCAAAGCGCTCGAAGCGCTAGAAACGGTTGAGGGGCTGCTTGGACAGAATGGACGGCAAACCACTATCCGCGAGGTGGCCCCACTGGAAGGCCTAGGGGCTTCTGAACTACTGGATCGTATCGTGAGCAGTTCTAGCCGCGAGTGGACTATGAGCCAGATTCTGGAGGCCGCGAAAATGGGAGGAAACGATATCGATAGGTGGTCGAACCCCTACAACATGCTTTATGTCGCGGCGAAGAGACTGGCCGACAAAGGGGGCATACAGATTAACCGATACGAAGATGGAACCGTCACATATTCTCGCGTGAGCGACAATTAAGACTTTTGTGGGCGTTCATGGAGAGCGTACGTGATGGGGAGAAAGGAATGAGAATGCTAAAGAAAAGCCCGTGGGGATACCAGGCTCCCGACCGGTGGGGCGCCAACTCAATCGTGCGATCGAGCGCCATGGGAAGGCGGAGCGGCAAGGGATCCGCCTCTCACTATCTGAGTGCCTCGCTCGAACGGTCGAGGAACCCTAACGAAACTACTGTTCAATAACGTCGAGAGCATAGCATGATTTGAAACTCTCGTTGGTCGAGCAAATGGACCCTAGCGAGTCTGGCTGGGGGAATGCTGTTTCCATCGTCGGCAGGGGCAACGCCAGCAGAATATCTAAATTACTGCTCAAGGTAGGCAATGATTGCGTCACATATCTGTTCCGCAGTTTTGTCATTGGGCTGAACTACGTTTTCCGCCCAGGCGCGCCCTGGATGAAGCGTATCCCACGCGGATTTCTTTTGCGATTGCCGACTCTTTCCCTGGTCATGATGGCCAAAGCCGTCCACGAGAATGTTCCAGACTGGCTTGAACATCTCGATGAGTAATGACTCGCCAAGGGGTATCCAAATATCATCAACGAGAAGGAAGCGGCATCGAAAATCAGCTAGATCCAAGTTTCTCGCATTTTGGATGGAAGCGGCGTGTTCCGATAGACGCCGAAAGAGCACATCCTTGGGATCGGCGCCCAGACCATACCCACCCTTCCTCGAACCTTGCGGGACGGCCTTGCCTACATAGATCGGGACCGCATCCGGGTCTACCGGAGGAATGCGGGTTAATCGTTCATATGCAGGGAAAGGACCAGTATAGTATATGGCGTAGATTCCCGCCCCTTTGAATCTTTCGGGAGGCAGCGGCACGACGGGACGTGTTAGCAGGTGATCCCGCACGCTGACTCCCAAATTCGTCTTGTCAAGGGGATTGAAGACGTCGTTGCTGAGAGGGACCATCAAACTTCACCGTTTACGGACGACAACTGCCGATTCATCCAAAGTCACCTTGCTTGCGCCTCCCCGCACCGACGATTCCGTGATCGAATCTCCGACGCGCTTATTGCGTAGTTGGTAGACACCCTCAAGTATTAGGCCACGCATTTCCGCGATGTCGCCCAGCAGGTCTTGAACCGGAACGTTCACCCCCTGCAATATCGAGTTTCCCACCACGATGACTCCAGTTCCGCCGCGTGTAAGGATTCGCTTGAGGTCTTTGATAAATCGATCGCAGTCATTGAAGTAGGAAGCCGCATAATTTGCCCAGCCGCGCCCACCGTATTGTCCCTTCTCCGGGTTCAGAGCACGAATGTCATTGAGGATGTTCTCAAGTACAGGATGGCTAAATGCAAGCGGCACGAAATCCTTATCTCTCGCCACCTGCCAGAACGTCCCAAAATTCTTTTCTTCCAGTGGCTTCTGATCCTTGGGCGATGCAATCAATTTAAGCCAGTACATTTGCGGACGCGAGTTTCTCACGTAGTGGTAGTTGTTGAGGTACGGCGGAGAGGTAATCATCAGGTCTACCGAGCCGGTATCCAGCCGATTATTTCCGCCAAAAAAATCCTCGTTGTACACCGCACCGGTTCCGGGCGGCGTTACCTTTGCCTGTGACCGAAGCCACTCTATGTCGAGCCGTATACAAGCAAGCTTTTCGAGCAGTGATCCAGCGACATCCGCATCCTCGATTAGCGGTTTTCCGGCGCCGATCCGGGTGCTCAAAGACGGTTCATACGTGTAGTTTGAGAAAGAAACCATGACTGATCCGAAAGCTATTCGGAAAAGGTCCCGCACACGGTCATCTTCTATGCCTGCGATAAAGTGGAGCGCATGTAACACCTGTTTCTCCACCCTCTCGCCAAAGAAAGGAATTCGAGATCGGAATCCCTGCGGCGCCTCAGTTTTTGTTGCATGTCCGTTCCGCCATGTTCGCGAATCGCGCCGCATCGCGTCGATAGTGTTCTCAAGTTTCGCGCGATCTACGCGGAGCGCTTTAAGCTTCGCTTCCGCTGCCAGCGCCGCATAGGGGTTGATCTCGAAGCCTACGACCTGATGCCCTCTAATTGCAGATTGAATCAGCGTAGTCCCTACGCCGGCGAAAGGGTCAAGGATTACCGCTTTCTTTCGTCCATCGAGGTACGTTCCAAGGACGGAATCCACAAAAGCTGCTGAGAATCCGGCGATCCACGGTACCCATCGGTGAACCGGCATAGCTCGGTTCTCCATGAACGCCGGGTCCCGGAACGCAGCCTCGCTCATGCCAGGCTTCGTGGACCGATTGTACGAAATATCGAGTTGTTCGCGCGCCAATTCGCAGGACGCCATTGGGACATTCTCCCCTCAAAAGAATTGAAACTGACCAGAAATCTCCCTGGAATCTATATACCGTATTACCGCCGCGTCATTCTACCACGTTTTGTACATAGGCCGTGACGATGCAATTCTAGCTGGGATCTGACGTTGTTCCAATCTCACGGTATGGAGTTTCCCTATTCAGGACCGGCCCCTTAGTTTTCCCTTTCCAAATTTCTCACTTTAGGTTAGAATACGGTTTCGCGGCGCGCGCCGGTCGGTGACCGTGGTTGCGATGCCGCCCCCAATTGCGGGTCTGCGGTCCTCAGTGGCCGCTTTTGCATCGGGAGGGGAGCAAGAGCGTGAATGCCCGCCGGAATTCCGGCGGGCATTCGCCCTTTTTTGGGTGCGAATTGATCGACGCATGCCGGTCTGCGCCGGGTGATGCGTTGCGTCACGCCGGTTTGCCGAATAACGCCTCGTGGGTCACGCGCACGTGTTTTTCCGGGGTGCGGGAATCCCAGGATTCGAATCGGCTGAAGGTGCCGGGGCCGTGGGGGTAGGGGTCGCCGGCGGGATCGTAGGGCCCGGCGATAGCCGCCATCCAACCGTCTTTGGCGGCCCAATGGGGTTCATGGACCCGGTAGCGGAAGACGTAGTACACCGCAGGCTGCTCCGTCGTCGCCGAGGGCGATTCGACGGTTGTCATTAACTTGAGTTCGTCGGGCGAGGCGCCGAGTTCGTTGGGGTGGCCAAGCCAGAAGGTGATGTCGGCCTTAGCGAGATGTTCCCAGGTCCGGTGCTCGTCTGGAAACGCGTCCAACCTTTCGTAGGCTTCCAGTACTTCCCAGAGCACCTTGCAGGTCTCGGTGTTTGCGGCGAACCGATGCAGCAACACGGGGTCCGGCGGGTCCCCGTCGGCAAGGGTCTCGCCGAGGGGAGACATCATCTCCAGGATGCGTTGCCGCTGTCGCGCGCCGGCGCGGATGGTGGCGATGTAGCGCCAAATCACAAACCCGACGACGAGGATTGCGAGTAGGACAATGGCGATGATAATGAACTTCACGGCATCCCCCTTCATGCATTCGTCCGATCTCCCGCACCGTACGTGGAGATGGACGGACTGCCATCCATAACTCGACTCCGATGATACCCACGGCACTCGGGAAAAGTCGGTGGATTCATGCTGATTCGTTCGATTCTGAGCCAGGGGATGGGCCGCTTCCCTGAATCCTCAACAGTTCGATGATCTGCTCGCGGAGATGAGGCACCTTGCTCATGACTACGTCCCAGACAATGTCGTAATCCACCCCAAAATATCCATGAATCAGGCGGTCCCGCATGCTTCCGATCGGGACCCACTCGATGCCCGGGTGACGCTTTCTCACGTCGGGCGGGACTTTCTTCGCTGCTTCCCCAATAATTTCCAGGCTTCGTACGAACGCGCGCATGATGGTTGGATCGCTCAGGAAGTCCGCGTGGCGAAGATCAGCCGAGGTCTGCATGAGGTAGTCACATTCGTCAAGTATATGGCGAAGATACTCAAGCGGCGAAAGGGGCATACTCTACCTCGTTGAGTATGTGCGGGCCGATGTATGGACTGAGCGATTCGGTGGTAACAAGTTCCACGCGGTGCTGGAGCAAATCCTCCAGAAACAACGATAGCGCCATGAATCGATCAAAGGACTTGTGCCCTCGCGCGAACTCGACAAGCAAATCGATGTCGCTATCCGGCCGTTGGCTCCCTCGCACGTACGACCCAAACAAACCGATTCGCTGCACGCCAAGTTCACGCATATGGCCATGATTCTCGGCCAAGATTTGCAGAATTTCGCCTTTAGTCATCAGACGTGTCCACCATAATTGCTTCGCACTTTGTAAGACTACGCGCTACTCCAATACTATCAGATCGGCCCGAGAAATGCCGCAGGCAACCATGATCCCATGCGGCAGATTCTGTACCATAGGGCGCTTTCGGTTTCACTGAGGTGAGGAGTCCCTATGCAGAATCAACATGGCGGCGCGACGCAACCTCGCGTGCATTTCTCTGGAATTGGCGGCACGGCCATGGTCGCGGGGGCGCGGCTTGCCATTGAGGCGGGATGGGAAGTGCGCGGCAGCGACAATCCCCTCTACCCTCCCACTTCCGACATGGTCAAGGCGCTCGGCGTGCCTGTGGCGGAGGGGTATGCCGCGGCCAACCTGGACTGGAATCCCGATCGCGTAATCATCGGGAACGCCTTGAGCCGGGGCAATCCGGAGGTGGAAGCGGCGCTGGATCGCAAGCTGCATTACATGAGCCTGCCGGAGTGGATGAAGGACCACGTGCTGCGCGCGCGACGGCCCGCGGTCATCACGGGGACGCATGGGAAGACCACGACAACCGCGTTGACCGCGTACCTGCTGGATGCAGCGGGCCTTGCTCCGGGATTTCTGATCGGCGGCCAGCCCTTGGACTTTCCCCATTCGGCGCGGCTGGGCGGTCCCGGCGCGCCTTTTGCCATCGAGGGCGACGAGTACGACACGGCGTTCTTCGACAAACGGGCCAAGTTCTTCCACTACCTCCCGGAAGTGGCCGTAGTGACGTCGCTTGAATTCGATCATGGCGACATCTATCGCGACGTGGAGGAAATTGAGGTCGCGTTTCAACGCATGTTGCGCCAAGTTCCGCAGTCGGGGCTTCTGCTTTTGTGCGCGGATCACCCGCGCGCGTTGGCCCTGCGCGACCACGCGTATTGCCCGGTCGAATCCTATGGTTTCGAAAGCGATGCCGACTGGCGCGGCGAGGCTTCATCCGGCGGCGATGGCTTGGTGAATTTGACCGTTTACCGCGCAGGGGCAACGTGGGGGCATTTTCGTGTGCCCCTGGCTGGGCGCCATAACCTGCAGAATGCGCTTGCGGCAATCGCCGTTGCGGCGCGGTTCGGCGCGAGCCCCTGCGCGCTGGCGGATGCGTTACCCGCGTTCAAGGGTGTTCGGCGGAGAATGGAGGTCTTTCACGAGGCGCGGGGCATCACCTTTGTCGATGACTTTGCCCATCATCCGACGGCGATCCGCGAGACCATCGCAGCGGCCCGGATGCGCTGGCCAGAACGGCGCCTGCTGGTGCTGTTCGAGCCCCGATCCAACACGACCGTAACAAACCGGTTTCAAGACGAGATGCAGGACGCCTTCTCCAAGGCCGATGCGATATGGTTGGGTCCTATTCATCGCGCGGAATCCATTCCGGCCGATGTACGGCTGGATCGGGACGCGCTCGTGGCCGCGCTGGCCGCGTCGGGTTCGTTTGCGCGGGCCGCTACATCAACCGGCGAGATTGTCGAGGGTGTTACGAATACGGCGAAGTCTGGCGACGTGGTACTGATTCTCAGCAATGGCGCGTTTGGCGGCATCTACAAGGCATTCCGCGAACGATTCCAGCAAACGCCAGGGTTGTAGTGCGGACAATTGTAGATTTGCTATACTCCACGCCATGTGCATGTTGCGTTGCACATGGGTGTACCAGCGACGCCGCCGTGCCCCGGCCGTTCACGCCGGGTACAATAAAGGAGACTGTTGCGATGCGTTTGATTCAGGTACTTTCCGTGATCGGTGTAATGACTTTGGCAATCGCAGGCGTGGGATGTTCGCCGGGTGCCCCGGCGCCGTCCGATTCGGGCGAAGTGACGGTTCCCCCGCCTCCACCGCCAGTTTCACCGACGCCCGCAGTCGATCCAGCGCCGCAAATGCCCACATCGGTTCCGGTCACACCCTCGGCCCCGACTCCGTCGCCCGCAACTCCGGCGCCTCCGGCGGTCGCACCTGTTAAGGAAGAACCAGCCAATCTCATCGCAAACGGAAGCTTTGTCACGTGGGACGAAGGCCAGCATGTTCCTCGGCATTGGACCATGGGGCATGGGTACCCGCTTGACGAGATACCGTTCAAGCTGGAACGCATTGAGGACCCCACCTACAACGACGGATACGCGGTTCGGCAAACCTGGCTTGAGAGCGACACGGCCATGGCATTCCAGCGCGTATTCGGCCAAACGATCGAAGGCCTTGAGCCGAATACGGGCTACCGCCTGGACGTTGTTGCCCACAACGAGTCCAAGAACGTAGTAATTATCTCGGCGTTCGAAATGGAGGACTACGAAACCGGCTACGTCGGGTCGGGAAAACCATCGGAGCGGCTCAATCTCGAAGCGGCCACAATCACACCGAGCACGGGGCTGGTCACGTACACAGGCTCTTTTATTACGAACGATTCGGGCACCGTAAAACTGGGCGCCCGCGTGCGGGACGAGGATTCGGACTTGCCGTGTTCCGTAATCTGGGACAGCTGGACGCTGAGGGCAGTAAAATAGGACCAGCGTATAGTCAAGCCAAAATCCGCATGGCACTCGCTTGTGTCATGCGGATTTCTACTTTCTATAGTGCAGGTGGGGGCGTTGCGGCCGATACCGTATCCGTTGCGCGCGGCAACCCGCGATGGCGAGAGCTCCTCGATTTCGAGCATCTCCGGACCCGAGGTGTCGAGTTTTAACAAATTTCAGTACAAGACTTTACACTCCCCGCCCAACATCTGTCGAGACATTGTCAAAGGCCCTTGAATTCTGATTGGAAGTTGCGATAGCGTAGGAGGGTGTTCTGTTGCCTAAGGCCAATATCTGGTGCCGAAATACATCGATTTGGAAAGGCTCATCATGCTCGGTGAAGAATACGCCATTCTCAATTTCGACCGCGTGTTGAATTATGCCGTACGCGTGTCGGATCGCTATCAACGCAGACTTTCATTGGTGATGCTCGGCGGAGACGATGAGGGTTCCGATCTGACCTACCTGTTGTCGCCTCATCTCCGCCGAAGCGACGAACTCCTCGAGTTCCGAGATTGCGCGGCCGTGCTGATGAGTGAAACGGGGGGAGACGGAGCGCTGCGGGCCGTGCAACGCTTCAAGGCGCACTGCTCGGATCGACCGGACGTTCGTTATGCGATAGCGACGTACCCTGAAGACGGGGAGGCGGCGAGTAAGCTGTTTATCAGTGCGCGGCGCCGGTTGGACGCTGCTCGCGATCAGGGTCCGGGCGCGGTCGTCGCCACGGGTTGATCGCGAAAGGGGCCGCCCCGGTGGAGCGGCCCCCATTGCGAAATGGCTCTTGACGAAGCCGACTGCCTAAGCCTCGCTCGTACCCACAATTCGCCAGACGCCGTCTTCCTTCTTAAGTGCCAGCTTGAGATACATGGATCCCGCGCTGCTCGACAGCGTCACCGGCCCGACGGTCGCGTCTTCGCTGTTGATGGTGACTTGCGCCGATTCCATGTCCACCATGAGGCTATCCAGATACCCCATGCTCACAGCCTCTTTGAGAAAGGCGTGCATCTCCGCTTTGCCGCGGCCTTCGCCGTCGCGAAATTCTTCTGAATAAACCGTGATGACCTTGTCCGCGTCCTTGGCGACCAATCCCGATTGCCATTCGTTCATGGTGTTCATGATGAGGTCGCGGTCACTCGGACCTTTCGCCCCCATCGCGCACCCTGCTCCAACGAGCACGACCAAGGCCATACACAGGCCCGAAAGCATCATCTTTGCATTCACAGAAAACCCCCTTTCCCTAATCAAACACAAGGTCGGCGGGGACGGTCCACCCGCCCCCGGAGCGATGATAGATTCTCAGAGGATGCCCGTTCAACCGCCATTACGAATTCTGTCAACGCAAGATAGAAATGTCCGCTTTTCTGCAAATTAGAAATGTCCGGTTT
>CAZWDH010000167.1:11111-15452 GCA_964632865.1 uncultured Nitrospiraceae bacterium | reverse complement strand
CACGCTGCTCCAAAACGTACCCACATACCACTTCGAAAGACACTATACCACAAATTCTAATTATTGGTAATTAGAGCAATTTCTGTACCAATATGGACAAAAAGCGCGATTTGCGGGGCCGGCGACATTTGCCATCCGTCCCTAAGTCCATTTGCCGGAGTGCCTTGGTAATTTGAACGATCAGTGCGGAAAAATACAATCGCGTCGGTAGAATTCAGTTAAGGAACGGGATTTTCCGTGTAACGACGCTCAGTTTGCGCACTTGTGTCTTGAGCATTGCCGTGAATTTCATGTTTCATATCAGGCATAATCGTGCTCGGCGTCACGTACCAAACCGTCCATCCAGTAGCTTTCGTGGGACCAATGCCAAAAATGTATTCGAGAATTCGTTGGCCCGAAGTAGCCGTTCTTCTCGCAATTGTTCTCGTTGCGGCACTGCTTTGGGACACAGTACTCCTCTTCCCCCTCCGCACGCTCGTTGTGTTCTTCCACGAAATCAGCCACGGAATCGCTGCGCTGGTGACTGGTGGATCCATCGTCGAAATCCAGATCTCGCCGGGTCGAGGCGGGCTATGCATTACCAGGGGCGGCTGGCCCTTTGTCATCCTGTCCGCGGGCTACGTGGGGAGTGTGTTGTGCGGCGGGACGCTTTTGGTGCTGTCCGCCCGCTGGAACCGTTCCCAGTACACGCTCGGTATTGTGGCCCTCGTGCTGATCGCCGTAACCCTACTATGGGTCCGGCCCATCCTCGCTGGAGGCTTCCTCTTTGGCCTGGCGGCCGGTGTGGCCCTACTAGGGTGCGCCGTCTGGGCGTCACAGCACGTGAACGCCATCACATTGAAGACGATTGGTTTGACGAGTTGTCTCTATGTGCTCGTCGATCTGTTTGGCCTGCTTCGTGGCGGGACGGACCAAGTCTCCGACGCGACGCTGCTTGCCAAGGCGACCTGGCTGCCCGCATGGTTTTGGGCGGCGTTTTGGCTTGTCATCTCCATTGCCGTTGCGTGGCGCTTGCTCGTGTTTGCGTGCCGCGCACAGGATTTGAAATAGAGCAGAAGCCGATGGGCAATCCATGCGTTGGTTGACAAATCGCACGGATCATGCGATTGTTCGATGATTCATTACGCGGCATAGGTCAAGCGACTCATTCGGTCACGAGCAGAGGAGAGTCCCATGAGCAACAATTTCTTTCGCGTATCGCGACGGATGGCATACTGGCTGATCCCGTGTGTAGCGATTGCCCTGTCAGGATGCGCCGGCCTCGGGATACCCGGCGCCCCCGGGACGGAGCAGACCGCACTCGACCGCTACGTCGCGGAATCGGACCCTTCCTACACGTACAACATCGAAAAGACCATTGACGGTGAAGGGTATTCCGTCTTCGTCATCGACCTTACCTCGCAAACCTGGCGCTCGCCCGATGAAGTGGATCGAACCGAATGGAAGCACTGGTTGACGGTGGTCAAACCGGACGAGCTCAAAACTCAAACGGGATTGCTGTTTATCGGCGGCGGCCGCAATGGCCGGCCCGCGCCGGATGGGGTGGACGGCGGACTCATTCAGGTGGCGCTGGCGACCGGTTCGGCGGTCGCGGAGTTGGGACAAGTTCCCAATCAGCCCCTCGTCTTTGCCGGCGAAACGGAAGGGCGCAGCGAAGACTCGCTGATCGCTTACACGTGGGACAAGTACATGCGGACCGGCGATGACAATTGGCCGGCGCGTCTGCCCATGACCAAGAGTGCCGTCCGCGCCATGGACACCATCACTTCCGTCTTGGCAAGTCCCGAAGGCGGCAATGTCACCGTCAATCAGTTCGTCGTTGCCGGTGGTTCCAAACGAGGCTGGACGACATGGACCACCGCCGCGGTCGATGATCGTGTCGTAGCCATGGTGCCCATCGTGATCGACATGCTGAACGTCGTTCCCTCGTTCATGCACCACTGGGAAGTCTACGGATTCTGGGCGCCTGCCGTGGACGACTACGTCGAAATGGGAATCATGGATTGGATGGGCACGCCGGAATACGAATCGCTGCTGAAGATCGTGGAACCCTACGAGTACCGCTCGCGGTACACGATGCCGAAACTCCTCATGAACGCCACTGGCGATCAGTTCTTCTTGCCCGACTCCGCCCAGTTCTATTATGAGAATCTGTCCGGCGAAACCTACTTGCGTTACGTACCCAACGCCGATCACTCACTGGACGATACGGATGCGATGGAATCACTCATGGCATTCTACGGGACCGTATTGAACGATACGCCGCGCCCGCGGTTTCGTTGGTCGCTTGCGAACGACGATTCCATCCGGGTCATTGTCGTCGATAAGCCGAGCGCGGTACGCCTCTGGCAGGCGACCAATCCGGACGCCCGCGACTTCCGCGTCGATACCATCGGAAAAGTGTGGACCAGCACGCTCCTGGAGGATCAGGGGAACGGTGTCTACATCGCCCGCGTTCCCGAACCGGAGAAGGGATGGACTGCCTTCTTTGTGGAACTGACCTATCCCGTGGGTGGTCCCGTCCCGTTGAAGGTCACCACGCAGGTGCACGTCGTGCCGGACGAGGTACCCTTCGACTATGAACCGCCTGCCGTGACCCCAAAGGGGTTCTTGTCCGGCGGCACGCAATAATCGACACGAGGAAATACGAAATGAAGCTCCCCGACGCGGTTGCAGCCGCCGTCGCGCCGCTGCTTGCCGAGTATCCATTGCAACAGGCCATGTCGTCCTTGGTTGTAACCGCGCCGTCACCGCACGCCGGCACAGTGGAACGAATCCTCACTGAACCGGCCCTGGTCGCGAATCCTGCGCTGTGCGCCGGGCTGTGGCTTTATGTGGACGAACTGGACCGCAGCCACGTCATCAGCCAGGGAATCGACGACGCCACCGGATCGTTCTGGCACGGCATCATGCACCGGCGCGAAGGCGATTTCGGCAACAGCCACTATTGGTTCCGCCGCGTTGGAACCCATCCGGCCATGAAATCCATTCCAGGCTACGACCCGCATGCGTTCATCGACGACGTCGATCGGCGCCATCGGCAAGGAGCCCCCGACCTTGTGGCAACGCAGCGGCAAGAGTGGATCGCCCTCTTCGAGTGGTGCGCGGCGAACGGATAGTTTCATCTCCGAGAAGTGGGGACAATCGGAAGACTCCACGCCGGGGTTTTCTGATTGAAGACCCCCACCCCAGCCCTCCCCGCGGACGGGGAGGGAGCAAGATCCTCGCGTTGCGGAATCGCTATGTGAAATCTAGTTCAATCCTTGCAGCAAAGAGAGCAGAGATTCTCCCCCCGTCCACGGGGGGAGCTAGAGGGGGGGTCTTACCAGTTCAAAGGGATATGCGAGACCCATCGGCGGGATCGAACAGCGAATTCGGTCAGTCCACAAACATAAATTCATTGCTGTTCAGGATAACGCGGCACGCGTTGGCGAGTCCGTGTTCCTCGCTGTAAGGCAGAATCGCCGCCAGTTCACGCTCAGTCGGTTCCCGGCTCAGCGCCAGCCGCCACGCGAACCGCATCGCGTCCTCCGGTGTGTCCGTTTCCCGTGCGACGCGCTCCGCCATGAATTCAGCCTGGTTCACAATCAAGGGATTGTTCATGAGCGCCAAGGCCTGCAAGGCCGTCAGCGTTTCGTTGCGAACGGGCACGTTCTGCGAGGGGTCGGCGCTGTCCATGCAGGCCATAAACGGATCGGGCACGCTGCGCACGACAAACCGGTACACCGAGCGCCGGAAACTTTTCGGGTCGTTCACGTCGAACTCGCTATAGAGGTACCGAGGCGAGTGGTCGTCCTCAAATGCGAACAAGTCGAATCCCGGTCCGCCCATCGTGAAGTCCAGCTTGCCGCTCACGTACAGCACGGCGTCCCGAATGGATTCCGCATCCAGCTGACGGCGGTTCATGCGCCAAAGGTACTGATTGCCGCCGTCGATCTGCTCGTTGGCCTCGTTGGCCTGACTGACCTGCCGGTACGTGGCGCTTGTAACGATCGTGCGATGAAGCCACTTCAGCGACGCGCCGTGATCCAGGAACTCTAGCGCCAGCCAATCGAGCAACTCCGGGTGCGTAGGAGGAGATCCCATCCGGCCAAAGTCGTTGGGCGTATCGACGATGCCGCGTCCAACGTGATAGTGCCACACGCGATTCACGATGGAACGCCACGTAAAGGGATTGGCCGGGTCGGCGATCCACTCCGCCAGCGCAGCCCGGCGCGCGCCCTCGTCGTTCGGGTTCTCAAGCGCGAAACGCGGTTGCAGCGCGGTGACACATTCGAGCGCGCCTGGGCGTGCTTCCGATCCCGGCTGCATCACGTCGCCACGCGCAAGGATATGGACCTC
>CAZWDH010000167.1:0-11011 GCA_964632865.1 uncultured Nitrospiraceae bacterium | reverse complement strand
TTCGTGCTCCAGCGGCCGGCCTCGATCGAATCCAGCGCGGTGACCGGCTTGCCCTCGGCCATGTTGACGCCGTTCGCCTGCACCTGCAATTCCGCCAAGGCAAACACATAATCGTCTGTGCGTTCCCAAAGCCGGGTCGCGGTGACGCGCACATACCGCGCGGTCAAACCTTCGGCGGACACTACGCGCGGCTCGTCGCCCGGATGCGGCGCATCCGCATCGGCGAATTGTTCCACCACGATGCTGCGCGAGAAATCCTCTGACTCGGAGAGTTCGATCCGGTACCGCAGCGGATAACCGAACCCCGGTGTATCGGCGAAATCGGTCGGACGCGCGGGCACGAGCGTTATCGTGTCGATTGCCTGAGGCTCGCCCAGATCGACCTGAACCCATTTCGCCGTATCTGGCGTGGCCGCAATCCCGCTGTGATACCCATTGCTCGGACTCGACTCCGATTGTTTCTCCAACGCTTCGCGCTCTTCGCGAAGGGGGACGAGTTTCGCGTCCAGCGCTTCGATTTCCGGACTCGTTACAGCGGCCACCACGGAATCTATGTGCGCTTTGCGAGTCCGCAAATCGCGCTGCCGCGCTTCCAGCAGCCGCCGCTCGCGGTGAACGGTGGCATCCGTGTCATACGGCCGATCCGCTCGATCTACCCCCGCAAACACGGCCTGGAGCCCGTAATAGTCTCCCTGGGAAATGGGGTCGAACTTGTGGTCGTGACACCGCGCGCACTGCACGGTCGCGCTGACGAAGGTCCCCATCGCGTTTACGACCATGTCGTCGCGGTCTAACAGCCGCGTGATCTTCTTGTCCTTGGTGCCTTCCCGGAGTTCGGCATGGCCGACGAAATCCCAAGGTCCCGCCGCAATGAAGCCCGTGGCGACAATCCCGTCCGGATCCTCTGGATACAACACGTCGCCCGCGATCTGTTCGCGGATGAATCGGTCATAGGGTTTGTCGGCGTTGAGCGCGCGGATGACATAGTCCCGGTACGGCCACGCATTGTCCCGCCGCTTGTCCTTGTCGTAGCCGTGCGTGTCGCCATAGTGGACCACATCAAGCCAATGCCGCCCCCAACGTTCACCGTAGCGGGGAGAATCCAACAGGCGATCGACCAATTCCTCGTAGGCATCGGGGTCTGGATTGGACACGAACGCGTCGACCTCCTCCGGAGTCGGCGGCAACCCGTGCAGGTCGTACGTCAGCCTTCGGATCAACGTGCGCCGGTCGGCTTCCGCGCTATGTGTGAGCCCGCGCGATTCCAGCTTCGCGAGGATGAACCGGTCGATGTCGTTCTCCGGCCATTCCGGCTCGTGAACTTCGGGAACAGCAGGCCGTTCCATTGGTTTCAAGGACCAATGCTGTTCCCACTGTGCGCCCGCGTCGATCCACGCTCCGATCAACTCGATTTCTTCGGCGGACAACGTCTTGCTGAAATCGGCGGGGGGCATCTTCTCGTCCGAATCGTCGCTCGCGATGCGGAGGTACAATTCGCTGTGCGCTCGCTTCCCGGGAACAATCGTCGGCAATCCGGACTTCTGATCCTCGTAGGCGTCTATCCCGTCGTCCAGCCGCAAATCCGCCTTCCGTTCGGCTGCGTCGGGACCATGGCACATGAAACAATTCTCGGAGAGAATGGGCCGAATGTCCCGGTCAAACTGGATATCCGGACTCGGCTGCGACTGCGCGGGTGAGGCAGCCACAACAACTACTGCGGCGATTAGGATGTGTAAATTGTGTTTTTTCATGGCTTTACGAAGAGCTGTGAATATCACGCTTCGACCGTAATCACTCCGCGATTCCCCTCCAGGCAGCCGGGGGTTCTCGTTAGTTCTCACTAGGGGGCAACCAAGACCCCAACATTCTGCCGAAATTCGGCCGGATGAGCAAGACCGTTACTGCGAAGTGCCAATGAAGCTATACTGTACCGAACATTGATATGCAGCCGTCGCGCGAATGAGACGCGGGTCTGGAACTCGATGGTTTTACAAAGGAGAATGCGTAACATGCCCAAGGTACCATCCCACAGCCGGCGGCAGGTCTTCCTGGGGGTCATTCTCGGTCTCGTTGCCGCAACGTGGGCATACGCGACTATCGACAATTATCAGATGCGCCGCTCCCTGGAAGCCGCATCGCTGGCGCAGGTCGAGTCATTCACGGACGGACTCGAGGAATCACCCGGCGTGGCTACAGCGACGGCGATAATTGCCAGCCGACAATACGTCTTGTTTGGTGATACCACCGGCAAGGTCACGGTGTTCTTCAAGACGCCACGACCGGGCGGGGATGCGGAGTATCGGGATATCGAAATCACCTATGAGCGACAGGACAGTGAATGGATAATGACCGGCAGCTACAGCTGCCATGAGGGAGAATGCAAGGTTCGGGCTATCCAGGCATTCCAGGATAAGACCTGATTCTCTGACAAGAATCGCACGCCTTGGGCGACGTACGTACCAATTCCTCGAACAAGAGTGTGGTATGTCTGGACCGATGGGGTGTATGATTCCACATCGTGGCGCACGGGGGACGCCTATTCGATTTCGAAGAGGTGCCCGGCTGCCAATGACAATTGGCAAGGAAAAATGGGGGAACAGATCGTGTCCAATAAACTCGGGATCAAGCGCAGACAAATTCCACTGTTCGTCCTGCTCGGCTTAGTGGTCGCGGCTTGGATGTACACCATGGTCGACGGCGTCATGATGCGTGCGGCTTTAGATCGCGCATCCGTTGACGATATCGAGGACTCGTTGGGGGGGCCCTTGGCGGACCAGAATGCGGAGATCATAAAGAAAGTTTCCGCCTATCGCGAGTCTATTCTCTTTGGCCCTGCAACGGGTCGCGTGACGCTCTATATCAAGTCCAAAGGCCCCAGCGGAAATCCGGAGTATTCCGGAATCGAGATCGGCTTCGAAAAACAAGATGACGAATGGGTCATGACCGACAGCCGGGGATTTGAGATGGACGAAGTCGTTGTCGCTGCCGAGGCATTCGGCGCAACGGCAGCCGATGTCACACAGGCACCGGGGAAACGATCGGACGAAGAGGAGCCGGAGGCAACCGAGTCGACGGACGTTGCGGAGACACCCGGGACACCACAGGATCTAGAGGAACCGGAGACCGTCGAGTCGACAGACGTTGCGGAGACACCAGGGACACTGGAAGATGCAGACGAGCCGGAGGCGACAGCGGCAACGCAATAGCCTTCAGAGCCGCAATCACATTCGCTGGATTATCGCCTCAGCAAATTCGCTGGTGCCGCCCTGTCCGCCAATGTCTCGTGTCAGTTCTTCGGGGTTGCCTTCAGCCAAAACGACGTCGTAGGCGGTGCGAATGCGTGTTGCCGCCTCGGTCTCGCCCAGGTGATTCAGCATCATGACGCCGCTCATGATGAGCGCCAACGGATTCGCAAGGTTCCGCCCCGCGATGTCGGGCGCGCTGCCATGGACCGCCTCGAATACCGCGCATCCATCGCCGATGTTCGCGCCGGGCACAACGCCCAACCCGCCGACCAGCCCCGCGCACAGATCGCTCACGATATCGCCGTACAGGTTTTCCATGAGCACCACGTCGAATCGCGTGGGGTCGCGCACGATCTGCATACAGCCATTGTCGATAATGAGTTCCTCATACTCCACGCCATCCGCCATCGCGTCCCGCACCTCCCGCGCGCAGGTCAGGAAGAGGCCGTCGGATTTCTTGAGAATGTTCGCCTTGTGAAACACCGTCACGCGCTTACGGTCCCGCTCGTGGCAGTACTTGAAGGCGTACCGCGCGATGCGTTCGCAGGCCGTGCGCGTGGCGATCTTCAGGCTCTGCACGACGCCCGCGGTAATCTCGTTCTCCAGCCCCGAATAGAGGCCCTCCGTGTTCTCCCGCACGACTACGAGATCCACGTCCTCATAACGCGTCTTCACCCCCGGCAGCGAACGCACCGGCCGCACCGCCGCATAGAGATTCAGCCGTTTGCGCAACCCCACATTTACGCTCGTGAATCCGCCCCCGATGGGCGTCGTCACCGGGCCTTTCAATGCAACCCGATGCGCCTCGATGGCCCGGACCGTCTCTTCGGGAAGGACTTCGCCGTACTTCTCCACCGCGCCCGCGCCGGCCGGCAACTCCACCCAATCGATGGACACCCCCGAAGCGTCGATGACGCGCCGCGCGGCCGTGGCGACCTCCGGTCCGATTCCATCTCCGGGAATGATGCAGATTGTCTGACCCATGATGCGTTGAGTCCTTTCTCCTCGGCGGGGCGCTGATGCGCGCGGTTACTGCGGATAGTCAGATGCGGCGGGGGAGAAGGGGAGACCGCTTCTCACGAACGGTCTCCCCAAAAGTTACCATTGGCCTAGAGCGCCTCCGCGCCGGCGGTTGCGCATGCGTGGTCGTTTTCGACCGTGGATCCGGACACGCCAATGGCGCCCACGACGTTGCCCGACTTGTCCTTCAGCGGCACACCGCCGGGGAAGGTGATGAGACCGCCATTCGACACCTCGATGTTGAACAACGATCCGCCGGGCTGGCTCAACTCGCCAATGGCGCCGGTAGGCATGTCAAAGAATCGGGCCGTCCGCGCCTTTTTGATCGAGATGTCGATACTGCCCAGCCACGCACCGTCCATGCGGGCGAAGGCCTTCAGATTCGCGCCCGCGTCCACGACCGCGATGTCCATCTTGCAATTGATCTCCTGGGCCTTTTTCCGCGCGGCTTCCACCACGCGCTGGGCCGATTCCAGGTCGATATCGGGGGTGTTCAAACCCATGATCGTTTCTCCTCCTTTGTCAGAACGATGAACAGACTCCACCCGTGTGAAGTCTTTGCGTTGCTTGCACCAACCCAGAAAGTAGCATCCGCCGAAGTCGGGGTCAAGCTTTCTTCAAGGCTATTGCGCGAGGATGGGTCTTGAGAATTCCGCGAACCAAACTGCAACGGACGGTACATACAGGGCAGGAAGAAATCTATCGTGGATCATTCGAAAGGTGTTCAGGAAACGGCATCACACCGGAGCTTGTACACCGGCGTTAGCTCCGGTGGCACGGTATTGCGCGGGTATCTGAGTACCGTCGATTGACGTAAATGACGTAAGTGACGCTTACAGCAGAAAGTGATCGCGTAAGGTGGAATATGGAAAAAAGAGTGGAAATGGACGCCACTTGCGTCATTAGCGTCCCAAAACCCGCTACGACTGGGTTTTCGTTCGTGCGTTTGTCCTTTCGATTTTCCGATATCTGATTCATGGGGCGTCGGCTGTGGCTGGTTTGGAAGTTGCCGTCGGCACCGGATCAGCTTGCACGGCTTTTGCTCCGCCCAATCGCAAAACTGTCTTTGGGCATTCTCATTCGATTGCCCGAAGTGACGGCTTGAACCAATACGGAAGCTTTGACAGACTGCGCGAAGTCTCCAGGGGCGACGAGGTAGATGGATAACAAGCTGCAAACGATTTGGACCAACAAGTTCGTCCTGTGGGTCGTCGTGTTTTCGGTTGCGGCCTATCTGATACCCCGCCCGTTCGCGTGGCTCGCGCCGGGGATTGTTCCGGGCCTGGGCCTGATTATGTTCGGCATGGGCATGACCCTCGTCCCCGACGACTTCGCGCGGGTGGCGCGGATGCCGCGCGCAATCCTCTGCGGCGTGCTGGGCCAGTTCCTTATCATGCCGCTGGTCGCCTGGGCCATCGCCAAAGCCTTCCGGCTTTCTCCCGAATTCGCCATGGGTTTCATCATTCTCGGATGCTGCCCCGGCGGCACCGCCTCCAACGTAATCGCCTACCTGGCGAAAGCCGACGTGGCGCTGTCAGTTACCATGACCGCCTGCTCAACCGTGCTGGCGATCCTCCTTACGCCATGGCTCATCGGCGTGCTGGGCGGGTCCTTCCTTCCAGTCGATTCGTGGGGACTCTTCATGAGCGTCGTCAAGATCGTGCTCATACCCGTAGGCGCGGGCTTTCTCATCCGGTACCTCGCCGGACGCCGCGTCGAACGTTTTCTGTCCGTCTTTCCCGCCATCTCTGTGCTCATCATCGTCCTCATCATTGCCGCCATCGTGGCGCTGTCCCGCGACACGCTGGTCGATGCGCTCGGCATGCTCGGCTTCCTCGTTTTTGCCCATAACCTCATCGGAATGAGTCTCGGATACGGACTCGCGACGCTTTTCCGTCTCCCCGTTTCCGCGCGGCGTACCATCGCCGTCGAAGTGGGCATGCAAAACAGCGGCCTCGGCGTGGCCCTCGCCAAAGCCCATTTCGACAGCGCCCTCGTCGCGCTCCCCGCCAGTCTGTTCAGCGTCGCGCACAACCTGACTGGGTCCGCCCTGGCCAACTACTGGCGCTCCCGGCAACCCACTCCCGAAGACTCGCCCCGTCCCGTTTAACACCCCCGCCCGGAATGGTATAGTGGGGACCGGTGCGGAGTTGCTTGGGAAGGCTCCGTCGTCATTCATAATTCGATACGGTCAAGCGGGATACATCCACTCATATGCTGTTGAATCGTGAACGAAAACCCGGCGATCTGCGCCCGGCCCTCGACCGCTTTGTCGAGTTGGCGGGCGGGAAGATCTGGGACCTGGATCGTACCTGGGACACGGCAAAAGGCGCGCCCGTCTTCACCCGGCGCGGCAAGTACACCGCCCGGGGCTGGACGGAATGGACCCAAGGCTTTCAATACGGCTGCCAGATCCTGCAGTTTGATGCTACCGGCGACGAACGCTTTCTCCGGATGGGACGGGACCACACGGTACGTCACATGGCGCCGCATGTCACCCACATCGGCGTCCACGATCACGGTTTCAACAACGTTTCCACCTACGGCAACCTCCGACGCCTTGCGCGCGAGGGTCGGACCCAGGAATCCGCCGACGCCATGGAGATGTTCGCGTTGGCATTGAAAGCTTCCGGCGCCGTGCAGGCATCGCGCTGGACCACCATCGCCGACGGCACCGGTTACATCTGCTCCTTCAACGGCCCGCACTCGCTGTTCAGCGACACGATCCGGTCTTGCCGCACCTTGGTTCTGGCGCATCAATTGGGCCATTGCCTCATGGGGGAGAACGACCGGAAGATCTCGCTCCTGGGGCGCGCTATCGAACACATGAAGAACACGGCAAGGTACAACGTGTATTACGGTACCGGCCGGGACGCCTACGACCTGCGCGGCCGCGTCGTTCACGAGAGCATCTTCAACGTGACGGACGGCGCCTACCGTTGTCCCAGCACCCAGCAGGGCTATTCACCCTTCTCAACGTGGACCCGCGGGCTGGCCTGGGTTCTCCTGGGTTTTGCCGAGCAGCTTGAATGCCTGAGCGCCATCGACGACGCGGACCTCAAACCATACGGCGGACGCACCAAGCTCAAACGCATGATGCTCGATGCGGCGCGGGCAACGGCCGATTTCTACATCGCCAACACCGCGGCGGACGGGATTCCCTATTGGGACACCGGCGCGCCGGGGCTGGCGCAGATGCCCGGCCATCTGGACGAGCCGTCAAAACCAGACAACCCCCACGAACCGGTGGACAGTTCCGCCGCCGCAATCGCCGCGCAGGGCCTCCTGAGGCTCGGGCGCGTGCTGGGACTGGTCGACGCGGGCCGCAAATACTACCAGGCCGGGCTGCTCGTCGCTGAAACCTTGTTTTCCGCGCCCTATTTGTCCGAGAATCCCAAGCATCAAGGCCTCATCCTCCATTCGGTGTATCACCGGCCCAACGGCTGGGATTACGTGCCCCGAGGGAAAAAGGTGCCCTTCGGGGAGTCGTCCATGTGGGGCGACTACCACGCGATGGAATTGGCGGTCTATCTGCTGCGGCTCGCGAACGGCGGGCATTACCTGACGTTTTTCGACCAGCCGTACGCGTAGAAAGCGGTTGCGGTCATAGCCTTCGAGGAACCAGAACCATGGAAGAGAACACCTCGGAAGAGTCCACCCCGGTCACCGGCGAAGAGCGCTACCAGTTGCGCATCGAGCCGACGGCCAATCCGGGCGAGTTGCAGAAGCTGCCCCTCTGGTACCTGGGGCCCGTACTGATTCCGCTGTTCATCTGGATGGCCATGCCCCAGTACGGCCCGATCTGGTTCGCGTGCGCCGCGATCCTGCTGTTTCTGGCCTGCTGGGCCATGTTGCGCAAGGAACGCAGCATCGACACGACCAACGTGGACCGGGAGATCGTCTTGTACCTGGTCGCGGCAGTCGCCGGAGGTTTCGCGGTCGCGTGCAGCGCGTTTCTGCTGGCATACGCCTGAGCAATCGCGGGGATTTTTTTGGGGCGTCCGCAATTCACGCGGGCGGTTTTCGTTATTGAAGGAACACACATGAAGACGCATGCAGTAGGAATCATCATGAACGGCGTCACGGGGCGCATGGGCACCAACCAGCACCTCGTGCGATCCATCCTCGCCATCCGCGAACAGGGCGGAATCCCGGTGAGCGACGGCGAAATCATCATGCCCGAGCCGATCCTCGTTGGCCGCAACCAGGCAAAGCTCGCGAACCTCTCGGCCGCCCACGGCGACTTGCCGTATTCCACGGACCTGGATTCCCTGCTGAAGGACGCTAAGTACCCCGTCTACTTCGACGCCCAGACGACGCTGCGACGTCACGCGGACGTGAAGAAAGCCATCGCGGCCGGCAAACACGTGTACTGCGAGAAACCCGTGGCCACCACCTCCGCCGAAGGCCTGGACCTCTACCAGGCGGCCACGAAAGCCGGCGTCAAACACGGGGTCGTACAAGACAAGCTCTGGCTCCCGGGATTGCTCAAACTGAAGTACCTCATCGACACGGGATTCTTCGGCGAGATCCTCTCCGTGCGCGGCGAGTTCGGCTATTGGGTCTTCACCGGGGAGCATCAGCGCGCGCAGCGTCCCTCCTGGAACTACCGGAAAGCCGACGGCGGCGGCATCATGCTCGACATGTTCTGCCATTGGCGCTACGTCATCGACAATCTCTTCGGCAACGTGACCGCCGTATCCGCGCTCGGCGCGACGCACGTCAAACGCCGCTGGGACGAGAACAACCAACCCTACGATTGCGACACCGACGACTCCGCCTACGGCACCTTCACGACCGACCAGAACATCGTGTGCCAGTTCAACTCATCCTGGTGTACCCGCGTGCGGCGCGACGATCTCGTCACCTTTCACGTCGATGGCAGTAAGGGATCGGCCGTGGCCGGTCTCCGCGAATGCTGGATTCAGCCCGATGCGTCCACGCCGAAACCGGTGTGGAATCCCGATATCGAGAACCCCATCGATTTCCGCGCGGGATGGGAGAAGATGCCATCGAACACGGTCTACGACAACGCCTTCAAAGTGCAGTGGGAACTCTTCCTCCGGCACGTCGTTCTCGACGAACCGTTCCGTTGGGATCTCAAAGAAGGCGCCAAAGGCGTACAACTCGCGGAACTTGGACTGCTGTCCTGGAAAGAACGGCGCTGGGTCGATGTGCCAGCACTTTGATTGCGAAGGTCTTAGCTTCCCCCTTTGAAGGGGGTGGCCCGTAGGGCCGGGGGATGTTGCATCTTCACGGTGACTTCTAAGGAGCAAATGAAATGAACATCAGCCGGTTCTTCACCTGTGTTGTTTCGATCGCTTTCGCGCTTGCCGCGAACGCGGAGTTCAAAGCCGGCGTGGCCGTACGCGACGTCACGCCGGACAAGCTGCTGCCCATCTCCGGCGGCACCGGCCCATCCGTCATGCCCACCAAACAGCAGGGCGATCTGACCGTGCGCGCACTGGTCCTGGAAGACGACGACACCCGCATCGCCATCGTCGGCGCGGACTTTCTGGGATTTCCCCATGCCCTCGGCGACCGCGTGCGCGCCCAAGTGAAGGACATTCCCGCCGAGAATATCTTGATTGGCGTGACCCACGTCCACAGCGCGCCGGACATGTACGCCTTCCCCGATGGCAACGGCGGCACGGAAGCGGACCTCGATTACATTGATTCCGTCTGCGATCGCATGGCCGAGGCTATCAACGAAGCGAGCGCCAATACGCAACCCGCGTCTGCGAAGATCAACACCGGCGAAGCGGCGGACGGCATTGCCTGGAATTCCTACGCGCCGCGCCTGTACGACCCGCGTTGTCACGTCATCCAGGTGCTCGATGCCGACGGTGAACCCATGTCCACCCTGGTGAACTTCGCTATTCACCCCGAGATTCTGAGCACCGATTCCAAGATCCTCAGTCCCGATTTGTGCGGGCCCTTCTATGAACGCATCGCGGCCAACGGCGGCGGCACGGCGATCTTCATGAACAGCGCGCAAGGCGCCATGGTAACCGCCGACAACCGCATCGAAGGCAGCCGCGAAGAGCGCTACACCTGGGAAGAGTGCGAACGCATCGGAAATCTGCTTGCGGACGAAGCATTACGCATCATTGCCGACGCGCCAGTACAGGAAGATCCCCGTCTCTATTGCGCTTCAACCCGCATCACCTTCCCTATCGAGAGCGGCATTCTGGATCTCGTGAAGAACTCTCCCGTGATGATCGACATGCTGGAGCCCGGCGACAAGGTCTCCTGCCAGTTCAACGTCGTCAACCTCGGCAACGCCCAGATCATCACGATTCCCGGCGAAGCCCTGCCGAACATCGGCTCTTACTTCAAGCGCAAAATGCACGGCGACCACAACCTTGTCTTCGGCCTGACCAACGACGCTTTTGGCTACATCCTCGTCAAGGAAGACTACTACGCCTACGACGTCTACAACTACGTCTCCCGCACCAGCCTCGGCGAAAAGACCGGCGACATCCTCGTCGAAGAAGGTATGAAGTTCATCGACTCCTGCGACCGCCCCGCGAAATTGGAGACGACTTCGGCACAATAAGAGAAGAACATCCCCCTTGCCCCCTTCAAAAGGGGAATTGCGCGCAACGCCTTGCGTTGCGTTTTGGGAACGGTGGAAACCTTGTCTCCGAACAGAGTGAGACGCAATATAGCGTAAACAAGGGGAAGCCACATTCCCCCTTTGAAGGGGGATCAAGGGGGATGTTATCTTGCTTCTTGTTACTGAC
>CAZWDH010000166.1:0-15452 GCA_964632865.1 uncultured Nitrospiraceae bacterium | reverse complement strand
TTCCTGGCTGCAGTTACTCTTGGGGAAGGAGTGACTTGAGGTAGACTTGTAACGTTATCTCCTCACCACTTCACCTCTCCGGCCTGAGCAAAGGGAAAACCGGATTAAACTTTATTGAATCACCACCGCCTCGGCCCTTGTTCGGGCTCGAACGTCGAAGATATTCACTTCCTCACCGTCGCCGGTCTGGTCCGGGATCAGCCGGACAACGAGGGTTCGCACGTCGCGGATTGGGTCTTCCAGCACGACGTCGTAATAGCCATCCTGTCGTTCCAGGAAGAGGGACGCATCCAGATGCTCCTGGCGCAAGACATTCCCGAATCCATCGGTAATCGACACGTCGTAGGACACGCCGCTGGCCGGCAATTCTTCGGTATCCCAGTAGAGACGAATCGCATCAACTTCGCGGGGGCGGCCGTCCTGAGTCGTATCAATAACGAAGGCGATTCGACCCTGCAATTCCTTTGACTGGTCCTGCTCATCGATGATCCGCGCGAATGCGTCCGCACCGGCGGGATCGGACTGAATACTATCGGCCCACTGATGAAGCGCTTTTGCCTCGACCTCGAGGGGCCCGATGTGCTCGCGCGACAAGCTCACGACAACCTGTTGGTTGTCATGCAATTGATACAGATACTCGCCACTTTCCACCTGAACATGGCCGCTTTCCACGGTAACCGTGGTTCTGTCTTCCACGACCTGCACGCTGAACACCGTGCCAAAAACAGTAACGAGCCCCGCGGGCGTGGTCACCTTAAACAGGGTCCCGTTCTGTGCCACATCGAGCCAGATGGTGCCCCGGTCCACGCTCAGCCGACGGGCGTCGGAGACTTTGACGCGCGTATTTTCATCCAATTTGACTACCGTCGGACCCGCGAGGGACAGCATCATCTGGGTGCCTTCGGCCGTTTCGAAACAGTCTCCCGGCCGGGCGAGGGCGGCAATCGCAGCGTCCATCCGGCGGGTTTCGTCGAGCGCAATCCGGGTCGGTTCACCCTTCACCTGTGTCACGACACCGACTGCTGGCCGTTCCGCGCGGTAGAGATTGCTGTAGCCGTTCTGTTCCGGATAGTAGAACCGCAGGACAATCGTCAGGAAGACGATGATGGCGGCGGCAGCTACTGGAGCAACGTTCGCGAGCCGGTTCGTCCACTTGTTGGGGTGTTTCGCGCGCCAGTTCAGGTCGTCAATTTCCTGGCCGGGCACTTCCATTTCCGGAAGGTGATCGAGGACTTTCTGCCGAATGGAGTGCGTTAACCGGTCGGCGGACAGGGCTTCGAACAGCAACGCCGTCTGCCACTGGCGCTCCCGGAGCATTTGGGCGCAACGGGCGCATTCCGCGACATGCTGCTCCAGAATGACGCGCTCGGAATCGCCGAGTTCGCCGTCAATCTGTGCCTGGAGGCACTGCTCTATACGCGTGCAAGACGCCACCTATTGTCGTCCTTCTATCCTGTCACCGGTACTACCTGCATCCGTTTGGACCAGGTGTTCCCGGAGAATTCGTCCCGCGCGCTGCAAAATCGCACGGACCTCGTCAACACTGTCGCCGGTAAACTCGCCAATTTCCTGGTAGCTCAACTCCTGAAGATACCGAAGCACCACGATGGGGCGATACCTGTCCGGAAGTTGTTCAATCGCCTGCCGTACGAGATCGTATTGCTCCAACCGTTCCAAACGCGCCCCGGGTCCCTGCCGCACGTCTTCCAGGGAAACGGTCGGCTTGTACGGAATGGGCGTCTCGGTTCACAATCGCGTGGCGTTCTTCCGAAGCCAGTTGGCCGCGGTACGACACGTAATCTCGCGTAACCACGGGCCAAAGCGGTTCGGGTCCCGCAAGCGGCGCAAGCTGCGGTAGGCTTGCAGGAACGCTTCTTGCGCGATGTCTTCTGCAGACCCATGACGCCCCACATAAGAATAGGCAGTCGCGTAAACGGCACCTTGGTAGGCGTCGACCAGTCGGCCGAAGGCATCCGTGTCGCCGTCGAGACAGAGCTGGACCAGCTTTGCATCGTTGCGTTGCATTGCTGACCTTCCTGCCCTTGGCATCCTGACCTTACCGAGCGCAAATTAAACTGTTTTCAATCTGTTGGTATAAGTAGTGATTTGCAGCGAAGTTGGGCCGACATGCTCCAAAATGGACCAAATTTCCCCATTCAGGAGAGCAACCGGCTGATTGCGTCTCGGGAATGCCCCGCTGTCTGCAAGGGATTCTCCACGTCCTCGAGGAGGTCGGGCACGTAATAATCGATGACCGTGCACGTACCTTTGACGGAGAATTCGGGAAGCGTGCCGGGAATCAGGCAGGCCTGCCCCATTGATAGCGATGAGATTCCGGAGCCCGCCGAAACCTGGGCGGACCCGTCGATGCACAAGAGAATGTGGAAGGACGTCCGGCTCGTGGCGCGCCGCCAAGCGTCGCTGCACCGCACCCGTTCCGCAGCGAAATATGGGCACGCTGCGAGAATCTCGCGTTTAACCGCTCCCGAGTTATCTTGCAGTTCCAGTGGCGTCTGCTTTCCCGCGTGAGTGGAGCCGAAGTGGGTGGCGGCCCGGGTCTTGTCCAGGTGAAGTTCGCGACCTTTCCCGGACGCATCCACGCGGTTCCAATCGTAGATGCGGTAAGTGAGGTCGCTGTTCTGCTGGATCTCGGCGAGAAGGATGCCGCCCCCGATGGCGTGAACGGTGCCGGCTCGCACAAACACTGCATCGCCGGGAGCAACGGTGAACCGGGGCAGCATGGCGTCGAGCCGACCGTCGCGAGCCGCAGCGATAAACGCGTCGGGGTCCACAGATGGATCGAGCCCACAAATGAGCTCGCTGTTCGGTTCGGCGTGCAGGATGTGCCACATTTCCGTCTTGCCCACGTCGGGTTCGCCGAGGCGCGCGGCGCATTCGTCGTCGGGGTGAACCTGGACGGACAACCAATCCGCTGCGTCGAGAATTTTCAGCAGTAGCGGGAACCGGCCGTGGACGGTGAGTTGCGCCCGGGAGCCGAGGATCGCGTTGGCATCGATATCGAGCAGTTGGCGCAATGTCTTGCCCGCGAAGGGGCCTTCGGCAACGACGCTTTCGGCGCTGGGGTGATCGGAGATCAGCCAGGCTTCGCCTATGGGTACGTCAGCAGGGATAGTCTTGCCGAGATCGCTTTCGAGACGCCGGCCTCCCCAAATGCGCTCGAAATACTGTTCCTCAAACCGGAGGGGGCCAAGATTGTCAGCGTTCATATCGCCTCCAAACGTATGGGCGAGATTCAGGTCGCGGAATAGCGCAGAACTTCCTGTGAAGCATCGCAGGTGGCGAGCCCGCGTTCTTCCAGAACATCCAGGTGACCAATTGCAACGGCCAGGCCAATATAGATCGTCGAGGGATCGAGATCGGGATAGAGCCGCTCGCAAACTTCCATGGGCGTCATCGACCGTTCCTGAATGAATTCCAGCACACGGGCGGTGCGCTTTTCCAATCGGTCGAGCCAGCGGTCGATGACATGGGTGTGACGCGTGAAGGGCTCGCCGTGACCGGGGTAGCAGGTTTCGATTGGGAGCGCGCGTGTGTGGGCCAGTGAGCGCTGGTATTCGAGGAGACTGCGGACACGCGTCGTCGTTCCAGGTTCGGCGCGCAACAGGGGCGTCGGGCTGGCCTTTTTCAAGAGATGGTCGCCCGTAAAGGCGATACCGCGCGTTTCGTCGAAGAAGAGGGTGTCGGACGCGGAGTGGCCGGGCACATGATGAACGGAGTATCCCAGCGCGTGGTCGCCGTGTTCCAGGATTTCGTCGAGCTTTACATGGGACGTCATGGCCTTGAAGGTCCCGCGCGCTTCCGCAGTCGCATCGATTACGGATTGGGGCGCGCCGAATGTAGTCAACGTTTGCAGGATGAAGGTATTCGTGCGCTCCTCATGGGCTTCGCGATTCTCGGGCAGCACTTCGGCGGTGCGATGGCCGTAGGTCGTGGCGCCGGATTCATCCACCAGTCGCGCGAGATTTCCCACGTGGTCCACGTGACTGTGCGTCACAACGATAGCCTCGAGATCAGCAGTTTCGAGGCCATGCGTTCGCAGCGCTGCCACGAGCGCTTCGTAGGCGTCTTCCGTAGCGGGACCCGTGTCGACGAGGGTCAACGGCTCGCCCCAAATCAGGAATGCGTTAACGGGTCCCACGATGAATGGCGTGGGAAGCGGGATGGTGACAATGTCGCCGGGCGAAGCGCTTTCCGTCATCGCTGGTTCATGGCGGCGACGTAGCTATCGAAATTCCGCTTCATCTCGTTGACCGTATCGCCGCCGAATTTCTCGATGAAGAATTCGGCGAGCACGATGGCGAGCGCACATTCGACGATGATGGCCAAGGCTGGCACGGCGCAGGTGTCGCTCCGTTCGAGCACGGCCAAGGCCGCTTCGCGGGTTTCCATGTTGACGCTGCGCAGGGGTTTCATGAGAGTCGAGATAGGCTTCTTCGCGACGCGGACGATGAGATCCTCGCCGGTGGTCATGCTGCCTTCGGTGCCGCCGAGGTTGTTGCTGAGACGACGGTAATGGCCGCCGATGCGATCTTCGCCGGAATAGACAATCTCATCGTGATACTTGCTGCCGGGGCGTCCCGTGCCGCGGAAGCCAATACCCACGTCAACGCCTTTCACGGCCTGGATGCTGAGCATGGCCTGGGCGATACGGGCATCAAGTTTGCGGTCCCATTGTACGAAGGTGCCGATGCCGGGCGGAAGGCCCCACGCGCGGACTTCCACCTCGCCGCCGAGGGAGTCCTTGTCGCGCTTGGCCTTCTTGATGGCCTCGATCATCTTCGCGCTCGCGGCCTTGTCGCAGCAGCGGACCTGGGACTTCATGGAGAGTTTGCGGATGTCTTCCGATGCGACCTTGTCGGTCTTGGCGGCCACGTTGCCGATTTGGGTCACGTGCGCGGCCATGTCGACGCCAAACTCGGCGAGCAGTTTGCGGCACAAGGCGCCCGCGGCCACACGGCCCGCGGTCTCCCGCGCGGAGGCACGTTCGAGGACGTTGCGGCAGTCGTCGTGTTCGTACTTCATCGCGCCGACGAGATCGGCATGGCCGGGACGCGGTTCGACAATCTTCGTGGCGCGGGGACCGGTGGACGGTTTCCACGGGTCCATGGCATCGGTCCAGTTCTTGAAGTCGCGGTTCCACACCGCCATGAGGAGCGGTCCGCCGAGGGTGATGCCGCCGCGCATGCCGGCGAGCATGTCGACCTCGTCTTTCTCGATGCGCTGGCGTCCGCCACGGCCGTAGCCCTTCTGGCGTTCGGCCAACCAGAAGTTGATGTCTTCGGGTTGCACCTTCAGTCCAGCGGGAAATCCGTCGACCATACAAAACACACCGCGGCCGTGGGATTCGCCCGCTGTCAGAAAACGTAGCAAAACTTCAATCTCCTCTACTGGGTCACGCCCAGGTAGTCAAAATACCAATCGTAGATCTGCTGCCCGAAGAGGCAGACGATGACGCCGCCCAAGGCAAGGTAGGGTCCAAAGGGCAGGTAGTGGCCGGTCTGTTCGCCTTCTTCGGTTTCGAGACTGCGCTTCTTCCCCTTCTCAATGACCAGCATCGCGACACCGATGATGCTGCCGATGAAGGAGGCCAGCATGATAATGAGAACGACACCCGGGTATCCGAAAAACGCGCCCAGCATGGCGAGCAGTTTCACGTCACCGAAACCCATACCGCGTTTCTTGAGCACGGCCATGGTCAATTTGTCCAGTAGATAGAGCACGCCGCCCCCGACCAGCAGACCGATGAGCGAATTGAATACAGGTTCGAGGGAACCCAACACGAAGAGTCCGCTATCGGGATAGAACATGGCGATAAGCGAGCAGACAATGCCGATGGGCATGCCGGGGAAGGTTACTTCATTCGGGATGGTCCAGTCGGTAAGATCGACGAAGGTGACGAGCACCATGGATGCGACGAGCAACATGTAGATGGGCGTCGCGAGGGTCAACCCGAACTGCCAATACACGGCGAGGAAGAGCAGTGCTGTAATGGCCTCGACCAGGGGATACTGCCAACTGATGGGGGTCTTGCAGTTGCGGCATTTCGCCCCGAGCACCAGCCAACTGACCATGGGAATGTTGTCGTACCACTGAATGGGCGATTCGCACTTGGGACAGCGCGAACGTGGCGTCACGACGGAGAGTCCCGCCGGCAAACGGTAGACGCAGACGTTCAAGAAGCTGCCGACCACAGCGCCGACAGCGAAGGATACGATATAGAAGAGCGTGTCGAGCGTCTGTAGATCAAGGTGATCGGTGTTCATGTTTACCCCAACTTTAAGAAAATTCGAAATCCGAAATTCGAAATCCGAGACAAATTCTAATACCGAAATTCAAAAGTGATTGCGTCCGACGTCGCACATCAAGCCTTGGATACAGGTCTATCCGACTTCCTCAAGATAGCCGCAAAAATACACATCAGTTCGCCACTTTCCTGAACAAGTTCGTCGCGCTCTGCATTGAGTACTTCATCGTCCTGGGTTTCGAGCAAACGAAGCCAATACCGGGTTTCCTTCGACTCTTTGCGCGAAATTCGAACTCGCATTTGGAAGTCCTTCTTACCTAATGCCTCATTCGCCTCAATGTAATTCGCGCCAATCGACCCGGAGGATCTAACAACTTGTTTCACATCCTCGGCGTTGCAAACAGTTCTTGGGAGCTTCTTCACGAAGGACCGCACGTGATGAGCGAACAGTAGCGTTCGCTCTTCTAGGTCGTACGTTCCATCCTGCGAAGTCTTCTTCATTTGGTGCTTGGAACTTAAGATTTGTTTCGGATTTCGAAATTCGGATTTCGGATTTGTTTCAGTCCCTCAACCCTGCCTGTTCGTGATCCATCAACTATACCCCGGCGCTGGCCTTCCCCGATTTTGTGGCATCGGCAAGCGTCTTCACGAAGGCCCCTACTTTCTGTGGCATGTCCGCCGAAACTCCCAGTTCACCGATCATCCGGACGATTGCGCTGCCTACGATTACGCCGTCGGCGTACCCGGCGACTTCCACGGCGTGCTCGGGTTTGGAGATACCGAACCCGACCGCGACCGGGGTCTTGGTATGTTTCTTGATGGCATCCACCATGCCCTTCACGCTGGTCTCCATGCTGGCGCGGACGCCCGTTACGCCGGTGCGCGACACGTAGTAAATGAACCCGGTCGAACTCTTGGCCAACAGTTCCACGCGATCCGGCGTGCTGGTCGGCGCGATGAGAAAGACCGTCGCGATCCCCGCTTCGTCGAGACAACGCTTGTATTCGGTATCCTCTTCCGGCGGGAGATCGACGCACAAAACCCCGTCGACGCCGGCGGCTTTGCAGTCTTCTGCAAAGGCCTCGACCCCGTAGGCCAGCACGGGATTGTAATACGTGAAGAGCAATAATGGAATCTCGGTGGACTTGCGCAGTTCTCCGACCATCTTCACGACGTCGTGAAGGCTGACATGGTTCTTTAGCGCACGGAAGGCGGCCTCCTGGTTTACGACGCCGTCGGCGATGGGATCGGAGAACGGGATGCCGAGTTCGATGACGTCCGCGCCGGCTTTTTCCAGTTCGAGAACCACCTGCGCCGTCGCATCGAGCGTCGGGTCGCCCGCGGTGATGTAAGGGATAAATGCCGACTGCCCCTGCTCGGCCAACCATTTGAATCGGGCGTCTATGCGGTTCACGACTGCTCCTCCTCGCCCAGGATGAACCGGGCGGCCTGCTGTACGTCCTTGTCGCCGCGGCCTGAAAGGTTGATGACGACGACCTCGTCTTTGGACATTTCGGGAACCACCTTCGCCGCGTGGGCAATGGCGTGAGCGCTTTCCAGCGCGGGGATAATCCCTTCAAGACGGCTGATCAACTGGAAGGCTTCCAGCGCTTCGTCGTCGTTGGCGTAGGCGTAATCAACCCGGCCGATGCTGCGCCAGTAGGCGTGCTCGGGTCCGACGCTGGGGTAATCGAGACCAGCAGAGACACTGTGGGTCCCCATGATCTGGCCGTCGTTGTCCTGCAACACGTAGCTCATCGCCCCGTGCAGCATACCGACGACACCCCCGGCGAACCGGGCCGCGTGTTCGCCGGTTTCGGGACCGTGACCGCCTGCTTCCACGCCAATCATCTTGACCTGCTCTTCCAGGATGAAATCGAAGAAGAGGCCGATAGCATTGCTCCCGCCGCCGACGCAGGCGATGAGCAGATCGGGCAGGCGGCTTTCGCGCTCCAGAATCTGGGCGCGCGCTTCCCGGCCGATGACACTTTGGAAATCGCGGCAAATGAGCGGGTAGGGATGCGGACCTTCCACCGTGCCCAGGACGTAGTGGGTATCCTCCACGTTGGTCACCCAGTCGCGCATGGCTTCGTTGATGGCGTCCTTGAGCGTCTTGGTGCCGTTGGGAACCCCGGTCACCTTCGCACCGAGCAAGCGCATGCGGAACACGTTCAGGGCTTGGCGCTCCATGTCCTCAGTGCCCATGTAGACTTCGCAGTCGAGCCCCAGGAGTGCGCAGGCTGTGGCGGTCGCCACGCCATGCTGACCGGCGCCGGTTTCCGCGATGATGCGCTGCTTGCCCATGCGTTTCGCGAGCAGGACTTGGCCGAGCGCGTTGTTGATCTTGTGCGCGCCGGTGTGGGCGAGGTCTTCGCGCTTCAGATAGACCTTCGCACCGCCGAAATGCTCCGTGAGACCGGACGCGAAGTAGAGCGGTGTGGGACGGCCCACATAATCCGCCTGATACTTCGAGAGCACCTGCAGGAACTCGGGATCGGTTTTCGCCTCGGCGTAGGCCCGCTCAAGTTCCTGAAGCGGGTGCATGAGCGTCTCGGGAACGTATCGTCCGCCGAACTTGCCGTAGCGGCCTCGCGCGTCAGGGTACGGGTAATCCGCTTTTTGCATTTCGGACAAAGTCTTTAATTGCTGCATGATCCTTCTTTCCCAGCGCCGATTCGACGCCGCCGGCCGTATCGACCGCGTAGGGGCGAACCTGGAATACGGCGTCCGCCACATTGGCCGGAGTGTAGGATGACCGGTTTGCCCAAGCGCAGTTTCTTCGCGAGGCTGCAAATGTCCTTTGCCGTCTCCCCGTTCATGCGCATGGCTTTCCACGACGCGTCAATCTGCGCGGGGAGGCGTGGCCGGTCATTTTCCCGCCCAGTGCGACTGTGGCATGTTCGAAGGGCGCGACCGTCGAACAGGACGGCGATAGCGTCTTGAATCACTCAAATGCCTTGCCGGAGTTCAGATGCCACACGCACATTGAGAGCGAGACATAATGGGCCACGAAAGCCCTGAACCGTAGCAATTTCAGCACTTAGATGTCAAACGGTCCACCATGCCGCCGCGCTCTGCCGTGAGTTTATCCACGTCACTTCCGCTAGGCCTTGATCCCGTATCACAGACCCTTTACATCTTCTAGTGGTTCATTTGCTGGTAGTTAAGAAACCAATCTGGCGCTCATTGTATAGTTATGCGGTAAGAATCCTACGCTGTGGAATCGGAAGTGGGAAAGTTCGGCCAATGAAGTATGCGCAAATCTGGAGAAAAGTCGCGGCAATTCTCGCGCTTTGGGGGTGGTTGTTAACGGCAGTCTCGGCTCAGGCGAACGGGCATGCGGAATGTCCCCTCGTTTACCGCAAAGCCGAGCCGTACGAAATCAAGTCCATGCCCGAACACCGGGTCGAATTAGGCCATACTGCTCCCCCCGCGTTGACAGCCACGCCGCACTTCGTCTCGGTATACCCATATTTTGGAGTCTTGCCTTTGGCAGATTCACGAATCGTCATGGCACTGGATGAATCGGGCGGGTCAGGCACCGGGTACGACAGGCTCTATTGCGACGCCAACAACAATGGCGACCTGACAGACGATGATGTTTACGAAGTGGCAAATCGAATCATACCCGATGAACCTTCGGGAGGGCCCTTCGTAAGTTACGCAACCTACGATTTTGGCATTGTCGACGTGTCGACCAAGGGCAAAGTTGGAGATCTTTACCACTTCCGCTTTTGGCTGGAATCCGGGCTGATCGGATCTACTTTCTTATACGCAAAAATCGCCGCGGCTGGTGTGCGGGAAGGGCGATTCACCGTTTTTGATCGGACCTATCGTGCAGTTCTTTCCGATTCCAATATGAACGGTGTTTTCGGTGAGCTATCGGCAATTGATGTGTCGACTGCGGAATATCGGGCCGGTGATTCGGTAACCTTTTTCGACGAGACTCCCGCATGTGGCGCTTTTTCATCGGAGCCTGTGCATCCGGGTCGATTCTTGCGCGTAGGAGACCGGTGGATGGAATTGCGTATCGAGGACGGTGCAAACCTACTTGCTGTCAGTGAGTCGAACGCACCTTTGGGGAGGATTTCCTTCAAACACGCGCCGACAAATTTGCGGATTGGAAACGAAGCGGGCTTCTTATGGATACAAGACGGACGCGAGGCAGAAGTACCCGCAGGTGAATACCTGATAATGAGCTGTGATTTTACGTCGCCTGAAGAAAACGGGGCGCTCTCATTCTGGGGCGACTCTGAGGCGGAGAAACGCTTCCCGTCTATTAAGGTGCCATCGAACGGCACGGTTCGGTTTCCGTTCGGACCGCCTTTCGCGTCTATCGTGCACGTATTGGGTTGGAATGCTGGAACAAAAGGAATGGCGTATTTTGATGTGGCGTTCCGCGACCGCGCGGGGCTGCCATACCATTGTAGCCTCGGCAATCGGGGACCGGATATCGTCATCCGCAACAGATGGGGCAAAGCGGTCGAACGGCTCGCGAATGAGCGTCCAGTATCGGACGCAATTCCTCCGCCCTATTCCTGGCAGCCAGAAATCAACGTGAAGGGACGATTCCGATTGTCGTGCCCGTTGCCCATGTTTCCGTTTGAAGTGAAGGCAAGAGATACAATCATTGAATGGCAGCGGCCTCTACATTTTGCCGAATTCGAAGTCATTCACGCGCCTACGCCATGAACAGCGCGAGGGGATTCCTGCGAGAACCCCCGAAACCCGAACTTGCCGTAGCAGCCCCGCGCGTCAGGGTACGGGTAATCCGCTTTTTGCATTTCGGACAAAGTCTTTAATTGCTGCATGATCCTTCTTTCCCGGCGCCGATTCGACGCCGCCGGCCGTATCGACCGCGTAGGGGCGAACCTGGCGCACCGCATCCGCGACGTTGGCCGGAGTCAACCCGCCGGCCAGAATGACCGGCTTACCGAGGCCGACCGCATCGCGCGCCAGTTGCCAGTCGAACGTTTTTCCCGTGCCGCCGCGGGCGTCGGGCGCCCATGCATCAAGCAGATACGCTCCGACGGCGTAGTCCAGCATCGCGCCCACTTGAAAACCCGGCGCCGCACGAAACGCTTTGATTGCGCGATACCCCAAGGGCGCGCACAACTCCGGTACTTCTTCGCCGTGCAACTGGACCCGATCCAAAAATGACAACAGGTCAGTAATCCGAGTCAGCGGCTCGTTGACGCAAACCGCGACGGTCGTGACACACGGCGGCAACTGTTCAACGATCTTCAGTGCGTCGTCAGGGTCGATATACCGGCCCCGCTTCCGTGCTTCAGGGGCAAAGTTGAAGCCGATGGCGTCAGCGCCCGCTTCGCAGCAGACCAGCGCGTCTTCCAGCGTGGTTACACCGCAGATCTTCACCTTGGGCACATAGCCGTCCATCGCGCTGTTCGCTCCCATGCAAGCGCGTCAGTTCTCGTCTGCTCCGAGCAACTCGCGAATCTTCGCGGTGATGTTGCCGCTCTTCACCAGCGCCTCACCGACGAGGATGGCGTCGATGCCGCCGTCCTCGAGGCGACGCACATGCTCGCGCGTGTGGATTCCGCTCTCGCTCACGAGCACGTATCCGCCGGGCACCAGTTTCTTCAGCGCCAACGTGGTGTTGATATCCACCGTGAACGTGGCGAGATCTCGGTTGTTAACCCCGATAATATGCGCTCCACACTTCATGGCCCGTTCGATTTCGTCGGCATCGTGGGTTTCGACCAGAACACCCATGCCCAAGGATTGAGCCAGTTTCTGATAATCCTTCAACTGCTCGTCGGACAGGATCCGCACGATGAGGAGAATCGCATCTGCCTCGGCGGCGCGGGCTTCGTAGATCTGGTATTCGTCGATGATGAATTCTTTGCGCAGACAAGGGACGGCGACGGCCTGGTGAACTGAAGTGAGATCGCCCAGGGATCCCTTGAAGAAGCGTTCGTCCGTGAGAACGCTGATGGCGCGCGCGCCGGCCTGGGCATAGACGCCCGCCAGTTCGGCAGGGTCGACATCGCCCAACACAGTGCCCATGGTAGGCGAAGCGCGTTTCACTTCCGCAATGAGGCTTATCCCCGGCTTGCGCAGGGCTTCGCGAAAGTCCCGGGCGGGCCGGCGTTGTTCGATGCGCTCTTCCAGTTCAGCGAGGGGCACGCGGCTCCGTTGGGCGTTTACTTCTTCCCGCTTGTGTGTGCAGATCTCGTCGAGAATCATTGGTCTAGTTCGTGCTTTCTTGTGTCCGCAACGGTCACGCTTCTACGCTCGGTTCGTAAATTGTATCAACGACTCCAATTTTGCGAGCGCCGCACCGGAATCGATGGATTGACGGGCCTTGTTCACTGCGCCCGCCCAATCTGAATCTCCGTCAAGCCCGGCGAGGATCCCCGCCGCCGAATTCAAGAGTACGATGTCCCGCTGCGGTCCAGTCTGCCCTTGGAGAACGGATTTCAGAATGGCGGCGTTTTCTTGCGCGTCGCCACCGAGAACGGCGTCCAGGGGTGCGCGTTCCAGGCCGAGGGTCTCGGGCGCGATATCGTATGTGGACACGCGGCCGCCCGCGGCCTCGGCCACGTACGAAGGACCCGTCAATGTCAGTTCGTCCAGTCCATCATGACCGGAGACCACAAAAGCCCGGCGCGTGCCCAGCGTGGCCAGTCCTTCCGCAAGCAGGGGGACGAGCATCTTGTCCGGCACGCCAATGACCTGTCCGCAGGCCCCGGCAGGATTGGTCAGCGGTCCGAGCAGATTGAAGACGGTCCGCACTTTCAGTTCCTGGCGGGGTCCCGCCACATTCTTCATGGCCATGTGGAGCGTTCGGGCAAACAGGAAGCCGATGCCGATCTCGTCGATACATTCGGCAACGCGCTCGGGGGCGGCATCGATCTTGACGCCCAGCGCCTCCAACACATCCGCGCTGCCGCACTTGCTGCTGGCGCTGCGGTTACCGTGCTTGGCGACTGCGACGCCTGCGCCTGCCACGACGAACGCCGTCGTCGTCGAAATATTGAAGGTGCCCGCCCCGTCGCCGCCGGTACCGCAGGTATCCACCAGGGGCCGCCGCTTCGCGATAATGCCCGTGGCGAGGGAACGCATGGTCTCCGCCAGGCCCGTAATTTCCTCTGCGGTTTCCCCTTTCATGCGCATGGCAACCAGAAATGCGCCGATCTGAGCGGGCGTCGCGTTGCCGGTCATGATGTCGCGCAGCGCTTCCGCGGCCTGTTCGCGGGAAAGATTCTGTCCTTCAATGAGGACAGCGATTGCTTCTTGAATCATGCGGTTGCCTTGCCGGGGTTTTGAGTACGTTTCGCGCGGGAAAATTACGCGTGAAGTAACCAGCCATGAAAGCGCAGAAGCGTAGCAATTTCAGCACTTAGTTGTCAAACACATGCAGCGTTTACGTGGATGTGGAGCAGCCCGTGGCCGTGTCGCTCTGGACGGTCATTCATTCAACTCATCGAACCGGTAGGTTTCGGTGCCACGCTCCAGATACGCAGGGACGTCAATTCGTACCGGAGCATTGAACCCACCCTCGCGATAGAGATGAATGACCTGGTTCGTCAGGTCATACACGTTCGAATACAACGTGCCCCCTTCCCTGCCCGTGTCGCCAATCGAGACCCGGGGAGCGGCGCAGGCCTGAAGGATCTTCGTAAACGATTCAACTGACGGCGCCTGGTCTCCGCCGAGCACCTCGGTAACGAGCGCGTAGCGTAGGCAGGGGTAATTTCCTGTACCGGGATTCGCGAGGGAGAAATTGGTTGCGGCGAGGTAGGAGCCCTCTTTGCGAAAGACTCGCATCTCGCCCTCGACCAGCTCAACGACTGCGGCGTCGCCTCCGGCATCCGCCAGCAGCAGGTGGGATCCCCGCAACAACGTTAAACGGCGTCGCTCCAACCATGCGAGTGCCTCTTCAACGGTCGCGCAATCCGCCAGCATGCGGTCGCCCATATTTGCGGGGGATTTGATCTTGTCCTTCTTGGACGGCTCGGGGCCGCGCGGGGTCACGGCGGCATCGAAGAAAAGACCCGCATCGTTCACACCACCCTGGGCGAATCGGGAAAACCTCCCCTCGTCGAACCCAAAGCAGATTCGTCCGTGGTCTTCTTTCTTCGCTGGCGTCACCCACATCAGGGGCTTGGCGTCCAGGTAGTAGTCCTCGTTGTTGCCGGCCAACACCGCGCCATCGCTTTCGGCCATGAAAATCGTGCAACACATTGCCGGGGGAACCGCCAGAAACCAGGCGGCGCACAACACTGACTGGCACAATCGCAAACGCAAGGTCGATGCTCCTTCCAATGAGGCCACGTGCGCCGCTGGACCTCGCCCCGATATTGGGGACGATGCCGCACGGACGCAGTTGGTTGCGAAGACTATCGAGACGGACCACACAACTTCTTCAGGATACCGCCATCCGGGGAAAAATATCGAGCGCCCTTGTATGCACCAAAAAACACATTTAAAAGATCTAAATTTCATCATATAGTTCAAAAACATGTCCGTTCTGACAATATAATTTTCATACTTGAATCACATTTGAATCTCATATTCACCGATGCGGTTGCACCACAAGCGTTTACGACGGAGCAAAGGGCGGGCATAACTTTTGCTCCTTCTATGCGGGGTCTTGAGACTTGAGACGACGCATTGGTCGCGTCGGGGAAGGAGCTAAAGAACATGAAGCGCGCGTTCGGTCTGGGTATGATTTGCGTGTTTGCCGTTGGCAGTGCGCAGGCGGTAATCGTGAACGGCGGGTTTGAAACCGGCGATTTCACGGGGTGGACTACTTTTGACGGAACGGATACGTTTGTCGTGGACAACACTGCGGGGTCGGGTCCGACGGAAGGCAACTATCAGGCGGCAATTCTGACGCCGACGGACGAGCTGTTCAATATCACGGGGCTCAACCAGTTCCTGGGATTGAACCTCATCGATCCGACATTTCTCACGCTGGGCAATGGCTTCCCCATCGAGGGTGCCGCAATTCAACAGACGTTTCATGCGGAAGCAGGCGACGTCATCTCCTTCGACTATAATTTCTTCGACAACGACTGCCCGGATCCGTCCGTGATTCCGCCGGAGATCCCGATCATCGGCGGAGGCACGATCGACAACAACTTTGCCTTCGTGTCCGTCGGCGGTAGCGTGAGCGAACTGGCCGACGCCTTTGATGCGAACACCGTCTCCTCAACCGTAT
>CAZWDH010000165.1:0-15532 GCA_964632865.1 uncultured Nitrospiraceae bacterium | reverse complement strand
GGTCGCCATCGTTCGGCAATGGATCAACGAAGGGGCCGTCGTCACGCCGGCGGCTGCGCCCGCTCCCGAGACCAAGCCCGCCGAAACCGCGCCGGCTCCCGCAGTCGAATCGGCGCCCGTAGCTTCACTCGCCTATTCGCCCGCGGGTCCGGAAGTGCTGCTCGCGCGCGGCACTTTGGGACGGGTGGACGTGCTCGGGGTCGATGCCGCCACGGGCGCGCCAACGCCCAAGTTCACGTTAGGCGGCCATTCGGAGATGGTGCGCGCGCTCGCGTTCTCGCCAGATGGCGCACTCCTCGCGGCAGCGGGCGGCAAGCCGGGCCGCAACGGGGAAGTGAAGATTTGGAATGTCGCGGAGCACCGGCTGGTGCAGACCCTCGAAGGGCACAAGGACAACATTCTTGATGTCGCATTCAGCCCGGACGGCAGTCGGTTGGCAACGTGCAGCTATGATAAGACGATCGTTGTATGGAACACGCAGACGGGTGAGATCTTGCAGACTCTCAGCAACCATGTTGACGCGGTCTATGCCGTCGCATGGAGTCCGGATGGCAAGACCATTGCTTCCGGCGCGGGCGACCGGACGGTCAAGATCTGGGATGCGGAGACGGGCACCTTGCGCGCTACGATGTCCGACTCCCTGGATAACGTGCTGACGCTGGCCTTCTCGCCGGACGGTACACAACTGGCCGGCGCGGGGGCGGACAAAATGATCCGCATCTGGGATATGAAAGAGTCCGACGGTCCCGTCCAACAGTCCGCGACGACCTCCGGCACGCTGCTGCGATCCACCTTTGCCCACGAAGGTGCGGTGCTGCGCATCGCGTACGCGCCCGACGGCGCGACGCTTTATTCAACGTCTGAGGATCTGCGCATCAAAGCGTGGAACGCGGAGACGCTGGAAGAGAAGTTGGCCATCGAAGGGCAATCGGACTGGGTGACGGCGTTGTCGGTGAGTCCCGACGGCGCGTATCTGGCCGCGGGCCGGTACGACGCGTCCAGCGACGTGTACGTCGCGGAAACGGGTCAGCGCGTGGGGGAGGAGCCCGCCGCGGAAGCCAAGGACGTAGCCCAAACGGACACGACCGTGGATGCAACGCCCGCCGCGCGCAAGAAAGTTTCCAGCCTGAGCGTGGAAGCGGTGATTATCGAAGCGACGGTGCCGCCATCGATTTCGTCCATCTCGCCGGTGCGCTGGCATCGCGGTACCGAAGTGGAACTCACCGTGAACGGCAAAAACCTCGACCAGGCCGAGCCGATTGTGACCAATGGGAAGATCGCGGTCGAAGTCGTGGAACGCGAGGCGCTGCCCATGCCCGAACTCAAGCTGGGCGAAGGCCCCCGCGGCACCGGCGCGGACATCCTGGATAACGCCCAGCCCTACCGGCTAAAGCTGAAGTTCGCCATCGCCGAAGACGCCCCGGTCGGGACCCATCAACTCATGTTCCGGACGCCCATCGGGATGACGAATACGACCGGTTTTACTGTGCTGCCGAAAGCCGACATCGGCGAAGCCGAACCCAACGATGGAGAGGCCGAAGCGCAGGCCATCGAATGGCCGAATGTGGTAATCGGTCAGATCGCCCAGCCCGGTGACGTGGACCGCTACCGGATCAACGTCGCCGCGGAACAGGAGATTGTCTGTGCGCTGACGGATACCGCGCTGAATGCCGGCATGCGATTCCTGGACTCCGAAGGCAAGGTGCTTGCGACCGCTCGCGCTCTCGGCGCGTCGTCGAATGACACGCTCGGCTATCGCGCGGATGCGGACGGCTCGATTGTTATTGAAATCAGTGACGTCGACTTGCGAGGCGGCCTCGGCTACCGATTGCACGTGGGCGCGTATCCGATGGTGACGGGGATGTGGCCGCTGGGCCTTCGCGCGGGCGAGCCGCAAAGCGTGCAGGTCGCGGGATTCAACCTGGCGGGCGACACCATCGAGGTTGATCCTCCGGATGCCGTTCGGCAGGACGCGACGACGCGCGTACCGCTTCCGGCGGTCGAAGGGAGCCCCGTGAGCGCGCCGATTCTGGCTGTGGCGGCTTACGAGGAGACGCAGGAATCAGAACCCAACGACCGCGTGGAGAGCGCAAACCCGCTGGCTTTTCCCATGACCGTAAACGGGCGCGTCGATGGTGAAGGCCAGGATGCCGACGTCTACCGTTTTACCGCACAGAAGGGACAGACGATCGTCTTGGAAACCGCCGCGGCGACATTGGGTTCGCCGCTGGATTCCGTGATTGAAGTGATGGATGCCTCGGGCAATCTTCTTGAGCAGGGGGTTGTGCGCTGCGTGGCAGAGACCTTCCTCACGCTTTCGCCGCGGGATTCACGGTCCGCGGGGTTGCGTCTGGACGTGTGGCGCGATCTTCGCCTCAACGATTACGTCATGCTCGGCGGCGAAATCCTGCGCGTTTCCAAGATTCCCGATTACGCCGACGAGGACGTGGTGTTCAGCGCGTACCCGAATGGACAACGCATTCCATACTTCGGCACCACGCCGGAGCACCACGCCGTTTACACCAAGATCTATAAAGTGGAAGTTCACCCGCCGGGAACGACGTTCGCCCCGAACGGCATGCCGGTTTTCCCCTTGTACTGGCGCAACGACGACGGTTTTACCGCGAACGGCGACACGAAGGGCGACTCGCGCCTCGACTTCGTGGCCCCGGAAGACGGAGACTATTTCGTCCGGGTGACCGACGCCGCGGGGAATGGGGGCGAGGAGTTCGCGTACCGCCTGACGGCGCGACCCTTGGAACCGGACTTCGACGTATTCACCGGGCCGTATCGCGTGAACGTCGCGCAAGGCAGCCGCGTCCCCATCGACGTGCGCGTGATACGAAAGGACGGATTCGACGGCGAGGTCAACGTGGCGTTTCACGATTTGCCCGAGGGGATCACCATCGAACCAGCCGTAGTCAAGCCCGGCGACGATCTCGTTCGCCTCTCGTTGCAGGCGGGTCCGAGCGCACAGTCCACGCCGGCGGACGCCCATTTCAAGCTGAGGGCCGAGTCCACGGTGAATGGAGAAGCAGTCGTTCGCGAAAGCGGCATCGGCGCGATCACGGTCAGCGCGATGCAGCCCGATCTGAAGGTCAACACGGACCGTCAACAGGTGGCGCTGGTTCCCGGAAACGTGACTACGCTGTCCGTCAAGCTCGACCGGCACAACGGGTTCAACAGCCGCGTTCCTATCGACGTGTTAAACCTTCCCTTCGGCGTGTACGTTATGAATACGGGGTTGAATGGAATCCTCGTGCGCGAAGGCGAACGCGAGCGGACCGTAGAGATCTACGCGGAGCCGTGGGTGAAGGACGTCGACCGCACCATCTACGTGCAGGCGCAGATCGAAACGCAATCGCCGCTGAAGCCGGTATTTCTTTGCGACCCGATTCAGTTGAACTTGGCAGAGCAAGTTGCATTTAATGATGAGGCGAAATAAACAGGGACAGCCACCATCTTCTTTCTGAGGTGCTCCGTCGTTTTTCCGCGAATCAGAAAGAAAATGGTGGCTGTCCCTATCTATTTCCTACGGAACCTGTTCTTCGTGGGACTGGTAGACGCGATCGATTGCGGCGGCGATGGCGCTTTGGGTGGCCATCACGGGGCGCACGGAGCGGCTGCTTGCGCGTTCGACGTCTTCGATGGCGATGACATTGAGCGGATCGGCCATGGCGAGGACGAGGGAGTCTTCCGTCGCGCGCACGGGAACGCATTGATGTTGCTGTGCAATCTTGAAGCTGATCAATGCCGCGGCCGCGGGGTCGACGCTGTTGTCGTTCAGGTTCACGTAAAGCACGCGATGCTGGGCGGCTGCCGCCTGCGCGACCACTTCCTCTCCCACGGCGCCCTGGTCGACGAGAATCTCCGCGAGCGAACGGTTTGGCGATTCCGCCTGCGCGGCCAATGCGGCATCCAATTGATCCTGCGAAATGACCCCGGCTTCCATGAGCATCTCGCCAAGCTGGCGCTTTTGCACATCGCGACCCATCTTCGGGCGTTTGGGCGTCGTGACCCGCTCCATCTCGGCGGCCTTTTCCTCCGCTTCCCGGCGCAGGTTCTGCAATTCCACCCGTAGTGACGCGGCCTCCTCGCGCGCGGCTTCCCCGTCGCGCAACGCGTCCGCCAACTGCTGCGCGATGACGGCCTTCGTTCCGTTCGCTGTCTCCGCAAGCAGACGTTCTTCCAATTCATTGGCGCGCTGCCGCTCGGCTGCCAGCAATCGTTCCGCCGCGCCCACCTTTTCCGCGGAGGCGCGGAGCTGGTCGAGTTCGTCTCGGGCCTGCTCCAACTCCGCCGTGGTCTCGTTGAGGGCCGCTTCCGTGCCGGTGGCTTGATCCCGCTCCGCCGACAGGGTTTCAAAGTCGGACCGGGCCGCGGTCAATTGCGAATTCAGTTGCTCGACCTGCTCGCGGAGCTGCGCCAACTCGGCGTCGCGCGCTTCGACCGTCTGGACGAGTTCATCCACGCGTCTGCGGCCGGCCTGCACGGCGTCCGCCTGCGCTGCCAGGTCGCGTTCAAGCTGATCGATTCGTTCCTGCTTGCCGGTCCCGCTGGACAACTCATCGGCCAGCGCGGCGCGGAATCCGTTTAGCTCGCCGAGTACGGTTTCGCGGAGGGACTTCTCTGCTTGCTTTCGCTTCTTCACCGTTTCGGCGAGGAGTTCCATCCGTCGCGTCAGGCGCGAGAGATGGGAGCCGATCTCCTGATCGGCGGCGGTGAATTGGGATTCGTTTTCCGTGAGGGCGGCTTCGAGTTTGGCACAGAACTCGTCGAGAATTTGATCGCTCATGATCGCTCCTGGCTCGTTCGTCCCCAGCCCCTGCAAGAGGGGGTTCCCGTCAGTCTTCCCCGTTCGGGACGATGACCCGCCAACCACGCGCACGGTCCCGCTTGTCCCGACCCAATTATACACCAAAGGGGTTGTTGCGAAACCCCTTGGAATTTCGTCTCAGCGTGCCGTCAAGACACGATCTCGCAGTTGGGAAGGTCGTACTTCAATAGTGTGATTCCCTCGCGCGATACCTTCGTGCCCTCGATACGCAGATAGCGGAGATTCTCGAGTTTGCGAATCATGGGCAGGCACGTGTTGCTTATCCCTGCGTCCACCACCGAAAGCGTGGCGAGCTTTGGGAAGCTGTCCAGGACAGTCATCCCCTCGTCTCCGACCTGGACTCCGTACAGGCGCAATTCGCGGAGGCTGTGCATGTTGTGGAAATGCATCATGCCTACGTTCGTCAGTGCCGCTTCCTCGATAACAAGCACTCGCATGTGCGCGTGGTTCCGAATGGAGTCAAAGCCGACGTCGGAGACATTGGGCGAGGTAACCGCGAGTTCCCGTAGGCCGGTAAGATGCCGTATCTGCCGCAACGTCTCGTTGGACACGTTCTTCCCATAGAGGACGATCGAATACAACGCATCGGGGTCGAGCCCTTCGAGAGCGGAAACGTCGCGGGCGGCTTCGAAATCGACGATCAGTTTCACGACTCTTCCCGCCGGCACTGAGACCGCGCCGCGGGCGTTCCCCATGTTTCGCCATGCGTCCGGATCGCTGGAATCCCACGGTCGCGTCTGGAGCCGGCCAATGGAGGCGTTCCCGGCGAAGCGAAGCGTACGTGCCGGTGGCGCGACATCCGGCTCTTCATCGGCGACTACCGGGGGGGGCGCGGGCGCGGCTTCGACTGTCGAAATGGAAATCTGTGGCGCGACTCCGCGCAACGTGGCGACCACGGTCTCATCGGCCACCTCTCCATCGATGAGAATTTCCTGCAGACGCTTGCTCTTAGCGAGGACGCTGGCCACGTCAGGCGTGAGTGCAGCGCCGGGAATTTGGACTGACCGGACCGCATCCGATTCCAGTATCGACGGAAGCGTGGCGGCGTTTACGCCGTCCGCGGTAAATGCGATTCGGATCGCGGCGTTCTCCGGAGTCTCCAACTCGCCCCGGGCGGGCCCGAGTTCCACCCACGCCGCCTCGGGATCCGTCGCGTCTCTGCTAAAGACGGCGCCCACGGCCTTGTCGGACGGGAAACGCAGGCGGTTCTGAGACATATCCTGGCGCGCGATTGATTGCTGAGTTTGGTAGGCGCTCCACAATCGAGGCACGAAGACGTACGCTGCGACGCCCGCGGCGGCCAGCACGGCAATTGTCCCTACGACGGCGGCGAAGCCTACCTTGCGATGGGTACCCTCTTTGACGACAACAATGGGTGGCACGCGCGGTGCAGCGTCCCGCTCCGCCAAGGCTTCCTTCAGCGCCTGCACTTCGCGCTGCGCATTGTCCAGAGCAGCGGCCTTCTCCAGTTGCTCGGCGCGCAACACGTCGAGTTCCTTCGCCAAGCCGGCCTCCGCTGACGTCGTATCAGCGGCTTGAACGCGAAGCGCTTCCAGCTCCGACTGCAACGCATCAATCGTTTGTTCGTGTCTTGCACGGTGTTCCGCAGCCGCCTCGGCCTCGCGCTCGCGAGCCGACAACGTCCCCCGCAACGATTCCAGCTCTGCGCGGGCCTGATCCAGCGCCGCCGATTTTTCACTCTCCACGGCCCGGAGTTGTTCCACTTCTTTGGCGAGACCGCGCTCCGATGAAGTGACCTCCTCCGTCTGCGACACGAGCTTTTCCAGCGCGCCCCGCAACGTGGCAATTTCTTTCTGTTGTTGCTCGCGGTCGCGCGCCGCAGTCTCGACGGCTTCTTCCTGTTGAAGCAGCGTATTTTTCAGACTCGTCAATTCGGAACGGGCGTCCTCCAGGGCCTGCGACTTCTCCTCGACCGCCTGTTGGAGACCGGCCATCTCCTGCGCGCTGGCCGCTTCCCGCGAGGAGGCCGCTTCCGCCCGCTCCCGCAGGGCGGCGAGTTCCGACTGCATCTCGGCCACGGCGCGCCCGCTGTCCACGCTGACCTGCTCCGCCCGGGCGACGGCCGACTCACGATCCTCCAGCGATTTCCGTAAGGCTTCCAACTCGGCCCGCGCGTTCTCGAGCGCGCCTGCCTTCTCCGACTCGTTGGCGCGCAATTGCGCGACTTCCGCGGCGAGCGATTCTTCCGACGACGACGCATGATCCGCCTGCTCGCGAATGGTCTCCAGTTCTTTCTGAAGCAGCGCGATGGCGTCGGCGCTCTGGGTTTTGTCCTTCTTGGCTTCTGCAACATCGCGTTCCCGCGTCGCGAGAGCCTGTTTCAACGACTCCATTTCCGCGCGGGCGCGGTCCAGTTCCTGGGCTTTCGTGGATTCGCGATTACGCAACTGATCCAACTCGACGGCAAGCTGTTGCTCTGACGTAGACGCCTGCGCCGCCTGATTGCGGATGGCGTTTAATTCTTCCCGGAGCTGAGCGGCGGCGCGTTCGCTTTCGGCACTGCGCGCCTCCGCATCAGCAATGGCGGTCTCTCGCTCTTGAAGGGTGCCCCGCAGGCTTTCCAGTTCCGCCCGCGCGGATTCCAGGGCTTTCGCCTTGTCGGATTCATTGGCGCGCAACCGTTCAAGCTCGGAAGCCAGCGCGGCTTCTGACGAGGATGCCTGCTGCGCCTGCGACCGGATTTCATCCAGTTGCTCGCGCAGTCGGGCGGCCGCCGCTTCGCTTTCCTGGTTCCGCTTTTCCGCGGCGAGGATGGCCGCTTCGCGATCGGCGAGATCGTTTCGCAACGATTCCAGTTCCGCCCGCGCGACTTCCAGCGCTTCGGCCTTCTCCGTTTCGTTCGCACGGACGCGCTCGAGTTCGCCCGCCAGGGCGGCCTCGGAGGTCGACGCCTTCTCCGCCTGTACGCGGATGCTCGCAAGTTGTTTCCGAAGTTCGGCGGCAGTCTTTTCGCTTTCGGCGCTGCGCTGTTCCGCGGCTTTGATTGCGGCTTCGCGGTCACTCAGGGCGCCTCGCAGCGAATCGAGTTCCTTCCGGGCCGAGTCGAGGGCTTGCGCCTTCGTGGATTCGTTTGCCCGTAGCCGTTCCAGCTCGGCCGAGAGCGCCTGCTGGGCCGAGGACGCCAGTTCGGCGCGTGCCTGAAGTGCCTGGAGTTCCTTTCGCAACGCGTCTGCCGCCTTGCGGCTTTCCTCGCTGCGTTGTTCCGCGTCGCGGATGGCGGCTTCGCGCTCGACCAAAGCGCCGCGCAACGACTCCATTTCAGAGCGCGCGCCATCGAGTTCAACGTCGCGTTCCTGCTGAAGCGCCCTCAACTGCTCCAGCTCGGTCGCGAGATTCAGTTCGGCCTCGGTGGCCTGGCTTGCCTTCGAACGGACGGTATCCAATTGTTCTTCGAGGGCGGCGATCCGTTCGCGGAGGTTGACCTGTTCGGAAGCTTCCGTTCGCTTCCGGCTGACCAGCGCTTCCGAGTCCGCCGCAGCCTGTTCGTGCTCTTCGAGGAGTTGGGAGAGCGCGGAAAGCTGATTCTCGTCGAGCAGTTCCCGCATGGCGTCGAAGTCCGCTTGCGCATCTCGAATGCGCATCTGCAGTAAGCGGCCGACCTTGTTCGCGTCGTCGAGTAGGCCCATCGTGGCCAGGCTGCGCGCGCGCATGGCCATGAGGCGGGGGCTGTTTGGAAGCGTCTGGTCCAGTTGGGTAAGGATGTCCAACGCCCAAACATGGGCGTCCGCCGCCTGGAGTTTTATTGCCTGTTCAAACTTTTCATTGATACTGGAAAGTGACATCCACCACCCAATCCGCGCAGGGGTCCGCAAACCCGCGCCGTGACTCCCTTTTCCTGCTCAAAGTTGTACCATATTACGGGGATTGGCTGAATGGGGCAATCCTCTTGTGCGCATTATTCTTAGAACGGCTCAACTCTTGACTCTAAAGCTATTCGCTCCTACACTTAGGCCGAGTCGGCCGACGGAACCCGCATCTTGTGGTGGACCGGTTTTCCCCGCGAACTTGGTGAGTTTCCGGTAGAATCTACGTAGGGTTGCCGATGGTGGGGCCGCAACTTCAGGTGATAGGATTCGAATGCTCGTCATTTCATGTGAATGCGGCCAACGGATGAAAGGTCCACCCACCCTATTGGGCAAGACCGTTAAATGCGTCCGCTGTGGCGAGCAAATCGCTGTCACCAAGAAGAATACCAGCCCATTAACGCCCTCCGGCGCTCCAGAATCGCAGGGCAGCGCTGCATCGGGAGAGGCCGCTGCTTCGGAAACCACCGTCAAGCAATCCTCGAGGCACATCGGGGAAATTCTGCTCGAAGACGGCATGCTATCGGCCAACCAGGTTCGGGAAGCCATTGCCGTGCAGGATCGTGAAGGGGGACAGATTCTCCCCATCGTGCTCCAGTTGGGATTCCTGGATAAGCTGTCTCTCCACGAATACCTTTCCCGGAAACCCGGTATCGCGAGCATCGACCTGAAGAGCTATTACATTCCCAAAGAACTCATTTCCCTCGTGCCGAAAGAGATCGCCCAGGAATGCCTGGTTCTCCCAATCGATAAGTTGGGGCGCCTGTTGACGGTCGGTATGGCGTGTCCGCTTGATACCGACACGGTCTACCGGCTTGAGCAAATCACTGGCCTTACTGTCAAGCCCATGTTGTGCAAGCTGGACGATATCCTTGCGACCATCGAGCGGTACTACCCCGCGGACACTCCAGCGCCTGCGAAGGCCGCCCCGGCGCAGCCGCCGCCGGCGCGTGACGAAATCAATCTGGACTTGGAGCAGGAAGAGCCTGTCGCGCCTCCCGCACCTTCCGCGAATGAGCCGCCCGCAAGCATTGCCGCCACGCCTGTTGCACCATTGCGCTCGGAAATCCTGGAACGCTTTGCGCGAATGGATGCGCTCCCCACGTTTACGGACACGGTCAACCGGGTGAAAGAACGGCTCGATCGGGGCAGTGCCACGGCCCGGGATGTCGTCGATATCATCGCCCTGGATCCGCCTATCGTCGCCAAGCTTCTCGGTACGGCGAATGCCGCCCCCTATGGAATGTCCGGCGAGGTCTGCGATACCAACCTGGCCGCCGTTTTGCTCGGCACGGATGGCGTGTGCGAAGTCGCCATGCTATCCGTCATCGCCGCGAATCAGTACGATGCGCCTCCCGTGGATTTCGATCGATTCATGCGGAGGGCACACTTCAGCGCGTCGGCAGCGTTTGCTCTCGCCACGCTCGTCGATCCGTCGCTTCGCTATCATGCGTACGCAGGAGGCTTGCTCCATGGTATCGGTTCCCTCGCACTGGCTTGTGCTTTTCCCGATCGTGCTTCCGCGCTGAGCGACGACGTAACGGCCTTTGAACGGATTTCCGACGAGACTCGATTGTTTGGTATTGGCCATCCGGAAGCGGGGGGGATGCTGGCCGACGAATGGGGGATCCCCGCGCCCCTCGCTGATGCTATCCGGCTCCATCGCGATTTGCATTCGGCCGCATCCGCGGGCCGGCTCGCGTCGGCAACCGGTTTCGCCGCGATCCTCGCGGACGCCTTCCTGGCCGACGATCCGGAACCGGCCCACGCCATCCAGGAAGGCGAAGAGCTTCTGAAAATACTGGGAATCACTGCGCGCGACGCTTTGCAGATATTCAACCAGGTCCGCGCCGGCATGCAGAGCGGTTCGCTTCCCGGCGGCTAACTACACGCAGACGAGCACGGGCTTGCGCGTGACGACGCCGTCCACCTTGACCCCCAGCGTGTGCAGGACTTCTCCCACCAACGCGACCGCGCGTTTTGGCGACATCGTTGTCTTGATGAGCCGCTCGTACAGCAGAGCTTCCGCGATGTTCGTGTACCAGTCGTTCACGTCGACCCGGTAGGAGATTACCGCGGCGGCCTGACTGACTTCTTTGATTAACTGGAGCACGTGCCGATCCTGACCGATCTGACAGCACGAGAAGAGAAGAATCTTATCGCGCAGCCCTTTGAACACGTCCGCCTGCTTCACGAGATCGAGATCGTCAAAGGTCAGGTGGAGCATGGCGCTTCCCGGTTTTGGACCCACCGTGCCGTGACTCATCACGTGGATGAACCGCGTCGCCGGATTCTTCCCCTCATGACGTAGAAACCGGCGCATGGAGTCCACGGTGTGAACCCGCTCGTAGAGGGCTTCGACGTCGAAGGCATAGAGCATCTGCTGCATCATCGGGCCGTAGGTCCGGTTCGAGCGCAGACTCCGATCAAGCCGCGTCTCGAGTATGAGCGAGCGCTCCTGGGATGGGCGCAAGTTGCGCACGGAGACGAGCAGCCGTTTACCGGAATCCGTGACCACGCGGCGCGACGCATGTTCGAGACCGGTGACGCGGCCGCGGTGGGTCTCGCCGTTCATCTTAAATAGTACTCGAGTGTTATAATCGAATTTTCGCACGACCGATCTTCCTTAAATATTCGTGCCGCGGGCAGCCACGCGCGACTTGGGGGCGCCCCCACTGCCAACAAACAAGACAGCCTATTATACCAAGCCTCGCCGTTAGTCAGGGAGCGGGATTCTCGACTGCGGCGAACGCGAACCGACGCGAACGGACACGGACCGGCGCGGACAGGGACCAAGCTGGAGTACCGAGCGACGCCGCCGCCATAATGCGTCGAGAAACTGGCGCTCAAATAGGACTTTGCCATGAACCCACAGCCTCGACGCGATCTCGTGCATGACCTCGTCTTTCCCACGATACTCTTTGCGGCGCTGGGCGGGATGACGTGGGCGATACGCGGTTGCAGCGGTTTTGGTGGGTCGGCGGGGTGCATTTTTGCGGGGGTGACGTGGGGAGCGGCGTGGTGGTTTGTCGCGCGCGAACCGGCTGGGGAACAGTCGCGGCGGTACACGTCGGGCTGGATTGTGCTGGCGGTCACGGCCGGGATGGGGATTGCCGGCGCGCGGGGATGGGCGCAATGGTCGACCTTCTTTGAAGGCCGTTTGCAGACCAACACGGCCGCGGGCGAGTTCGTCCCGATTTCACCGGGGTACGGGTTCTTGTGGCTGTTTATCGCGGGCGTGCCCTGGGCGGGCATCGGCGCGTGCATGCTCGCGTGGTGCGGGCCGGGGCGGCGCACGACCGTTTGGCATTGGGGCATCCGCATCGCCTGCGGGATCGGAGGGGCGTGGTTGGCGGGTGTCCTGTTCCGCAGTCTGCCCGAGGTTTTTCTGCCGCTGTACGACTCCATCGAAGCCCAGTACCAAGACCTCGAGGCGAACCCCAATCTACGCCGTCTGATTAACGACAACGGGGCCGCCATAACGCATCTTGGTCTGTACCTCGGCTTCCTCTTCTATGAAATCGGACGGCGCGACTGGAAGAACGCGATCCTCATCGCGACCGTGGGATTGTTGAACGGTATCGGTTGGGCGGCGTTGCAGAATTGGCAGTGGGCGGACGAGGTCTGGCCCGAGGGCAATTTCAATTGGTGGCGGTGTTGGGAATCGACCGGCGGGATCAGCATCGGCATCGCGTACGGTGTGGCCTATTATCTGGTGAACCGCCCCGTTCCGGCGGAAGCGCGGAGGGTCAACAAGTCGCTGTTCACCAATCAACGGCCGAACCTCGAACGGTTCGGCCTGTATCTGGGCCTGATCCTGGGACTCGGTTTTTCGATCCGCAACGGTCTGAAAGGTTGGGCCAACATTTATCTCGGTAACGAGGACCTCTGGGCCGCGCGGTTCTCGATGGTCATTCTGCCGCTGATGCTGCTGTGCATCGCCGCCGCCATCGTCTACGTGTGGAGACGTCCATTACCGGCAGGCTACCAGGGCAACGTGTTCCCACACGCCGCGTGGATCATCTGGGCGGTCCTGATCGTTCAGAACATCATCGCCCAACTCGTCACCGCTTCACCGAAGGGATGGACCGAGGCCGTGTTTGCGATTTACTACGTGCTGCTTTTCCTGATCGCTGCGGGGATCGTGGTGCACTATCAGGTCATGGCCGCTGCCAAGCAATCTCGCCTTGACGATTTCGTGAGGGACTGAAGTTCCCAGTATCCGTCATTCCCCCGCAGGCGGAAAATCCATTTCTAAGAGCGTGCTTCAGAAAAGGTCTCACGCGAGTAAGAAGCCGTGCGGCGAATGTAGCGCAGGCGTCCCCGCCTGCAAGAGCCTGGAACTGGACCCGAAAGAATGCAGGCAGGGACGCCTGCGCTACATTCCTGCGGAAGTATTGGACTTATCAAAACTTTCTCCAAGAGTGAGTAGCGTCGGAACTGCAAGATGGACCCCCGCGTTCGCGAGGGTGACGGGGGAGGGCTGTTCTGCGTGTGCAAGAAAAGAAGGACGGCTGCGGCCAATCCCGTTTCGCTGCGAACCCTATCGCACTTCCTGGTGTCTCAGGGGCGTAGATGCTGCGAGAACAACCCGCCCCGGCGGTGGAACGGAGGATGTAGCGATGCGAATACGAGAGACTTTAGCGCGATGTGGGCTGTCTTTGGCCTTGTTGATGTGTATGGGATTGGCGTTGCCCGCGGTTTCTGAGGAGGCGTCCATTGCACCCGGCGGTTGCGTGATTATTCCAGACGATCAAGGCAACGTGGTTGGCGAATGTCCGTTGGAACATACGGACGTCGAAGTCGAGATTGCGGGCTTCATCGCGCGCGTGACGTTGACGCAACGGTTTGCGAATCCTTACCCCGATCCCATCGAAGCGGTGTATACCTTTCCCATGTCGGAGAAGGCCGCGGTCGACACGATGTTGATGAAGGTCGGCGACCGCGCGATCAAGGGCATCATCAAGGAACGCAGCGAGGCCGAGCGGATCTACCGGGAAGCGCGCGACGCGGGGAAGACGGCGAGCCTCTTGGATCAGGAGCGCCCGAACATCTTCACGCAGTCCGTGGCGAACATCATGCCGGGCGACGCGATTGAGATCACGATCTCGTATGTCGAGTATCTGAAGTACGAAGACGGCGAGTACGAATTCTCCTTCCCCATGGTCGTCGGACCGCGGTACATTCCGAACGGCGGTCCGGCGCCGGTGCCCTTGCCGGAGCCGATCCCGCTGGAAGAGCCGTTGCCGGATCGACCCGGTGTGCGGCCTGCGCCCATTCCGTACAACGGACGCTACGTGCCGGATGCGGACCGCATCACGCCGCCCGTGACGCCCAAGGGCACGCGCGCGGGGCACGATATCTCGTTGTCCGTCGATCTCAACGCGGGACTGGCCATCCGCGACATTCAATCGGTCCTGCACGAAGTGGATGTTGAATCGGTTTCCGAGGATCACGCGCATATCCGGCTCCAGAACCGCAACGAGATCCCGAATCGCGACTTCGTGTTGAAGTACACGGTCGCCGGTGAGGGCATCGAGGACGCCATCCTCACGCACACCGACACCCGAGGCGGTTTCGTCAGTTTAGTCCTGCAACCGCCCGCGCGGCTCGCTCCGGAAGCCATCACGCCGAAGGAGATGATCTTCGTGATCGACGTGAGCGGCTCCATGCGCGGCTTCCCCTTGGAGAAGGCCAAGTCGGCCATGCGCCAGTGCATCGAGGGGATGAACCCTCACGATACCTTTAATCTAGTGACTTTTGCGGGCGGTCTCGGGTATTGCTTCGACCACGCGGTACCGAACACGAACCAGAACCGGGCCAAGGCCCTTGAGTACCTCGCGAACCTGGAAGGCGGTGGCGGAACGGAAATGATGCAGGCCATCCAGGCGGCGTTGGGGAACCAGCACGACCCTGAGCGGCTCCGCATCGTGTGCTTTATGACGGACGGGTTCATTGGGAACGACATGGCGATCCTCGACGCCATTCGAAAGAACGTGAACCAGGCGCGGGTGTTTGCTTTCGGGATTGGCAGTTCCGTCAACCGATTCCTCATCGAGGGGATGGGGCGCGAAGGCCGTGGAGCGTCTGAAGTCATCACGCTGGAATCGGACGGCGACGAAGCCGCCCAGCGGTTCCACGAACGGATCCAGAGTCCGGTATTGACGGATATCTCGGTCGAATTTGACGGCCTTCCCGTGACGGACTTGTATCCCGCGCCAAATGCGATTCCCGATCTGTTCGCGTCCCAACCGATCGTGTTGACCGGCCGTTACACCGGCCGAGGCAAAGGGACCGTGACCATCCGCGGCAACACGGCGCAGGGACCCTTTGAGCGTGCGATTCCCGTGACGCTCCCCGGCGACGAACCGGCGAACGACGTGCTGGCCTCATTGTGGGCGCGGCAGCGGATCGAGTGGCTGATGGCGGAGGATTGGCTCGGCATGCAGGTCGGCCACCCCAAGCCGGGGATTAAGCAGGACATCATCGACCTCGGCCTCGACTTCTCACTCGTCACGCAATACACGAGTTTTGTGGCCGTCGAAGAGCGTGTCGTGAATGAAAACGGACGTCCGCGGACGGTCCAGGTTCCGGTTGAGATGCCGGACGGCGTGAGCTACGAAGGCGTCTTCGGCGACCGGGACGATGGCGCGATGCTCATGGGGCGTGCCGCCGGTGCGGTACCACAGTCCGCCCCAATGGCTGCGTCAAAGGGTATACGGTTGGAGTCCAGCGCTCCAATGGCGCCGTCCGAAGGTGAAGTCGCGGCGGACGAGGCCGTTGGTCAAGAGGTTTTGCCCGAGTCTGAAACGCGCGTCCTCTCCAAGCTATCGCCGGAACTCCGTGGTTTGGCCGCAAAAGTCAGGAACGG
>CAZWDH010000164.1:3803-15581 GCA_964632865.1 uncultured Nitrospiraceae bacterium | reverse complement strand
ACCGATAACGCGGTTCGGTGGAAAGCCGAGTTTTTTCAGTGCCACGTAACACATGACATCGAGGGGGTTGGTCACCACAATGACGACGCTATTCGGCGCGTATTTCGCGATATTCTCGCAGACTTCGCTGATGATCTTCCCGTTCTTCTCCAGCAGATCGAGCCGCGTCATCCCGGGTTTCCGTGGCAACCCGGCCGTAATCACGCAAACGCTCGCGCCCTCGATATCCTTGTAGTCGTTCGTGCCGCGCGCGGCGTTGCTATACCGGCGAACGGGCCCCGCTTCGGTGAGGTCAAGCGCCTTGCCCTGAGGCATTCCGTCAACCACGTCGGTCAGCACGACGTCGCCCAATTCCATATCCAGACAATATTGAGCCGCGGTCGATCCGACGTTACCGGCGCCAATACATGCGATCTTGAACCGTTTACCAGTAGGCATAGCTATTCTCCGTTCCGATGATGCTTCCTTCAGCTTACCCCGCAAGTATAGCGCATGTTTTGCGGCGACTTCATCCTGTATCCACAGGGGCCGTACAGAGTTCCGCGAGGAGTCCGAGGGAATTTGACGGGGGACTCATTTTCTTGCTACGATTTCGGGCCGACATGGAAACGTGTCGCAGGTCAAAGACAGCCGGCGGCCAATAGGCCTTAAAACTCGCCTGCCGAGACCGCGGAATTGGATAACAACGAAACTGTCCGTATCCCGCATTGTCTTTTGACCGTGCGGGATATTTTTTTGCCCGCACTGCGGTTCCACGGGGAACCGCGGACCGAAATTGAAGGGCCTTCGGCCCCATACCGTCTTCTGGAAAGGAGGTGAATGTACCGTGCCGAAGCAATACAAGATTGACTCCGTCGCCGAACTGAAGGAGAAGATCCAGGGAAGCCAGATCGCGATCCTCTCGAAGTACATCGGCATCAACGCAGAGCAGGCCACCAATCTGCGCAAGAAGCTGCGCGATTCCCAGGTGGACTACAAGGTGTTCAAGAACACCTTGGCGAAACGCGTCCTCGACGAGCTGGAACTCTCCGATGCGTCGACCTACATGGATGGCCCCACCGCGTGGGCCTTCTCGGCCGACCCGGTGGCCCCGGCGAAGGTTCTGAAGGACTTCTCGAAGGAAGTGCCGCTGGTCGAAATGGTGGGCGGCATTCTGGAAGGCAAAGTAGTCTCTAAGGACCAACTGGAGGCGCTTGCCAGCCTTCCTCCGCGCGACGTGCTGTTGGGCCAGGTGGTGGGCACCATCGCCGCGCCCCTGCGCAATTTCGTCAGTACCCTCAACGCACTGCCGACCAACCTGGTCAACGTGTTGGATCAAATCAAGAAACAGAAAGAAGAAGCTGGAGCGGCCGCGTAACGGCGCGAATCGCCGCATGACAAGTGGAGAATACGATTCATGGCAACCAAGAATGAAGAAATCATTGACAAGATCGCCGAGTTGTCGGTGCTTGAGTTGAGCGAGCTGATCAAAGCCCTCGAAGAGAAGTTCGGCGTCACGGCCGCGGCCCCGATGATGATGGGCGGCATGATGCCCATGGCCGGCGCTGGCGAAGCCGCGGCGGCCGACGAGGGCCCCACGTCCTTCGACGCGATCCTCGCTGAAGTGGGCGGTCAGAAGATCCAGGTCATCAAGGAAGTCCGCGCCCTGACTGGTCTCGGCCTGAAGGAAGCCAAGGACCTCGTCGACGGCGCTCCGAAGCCGATCAAGGAAGACATCTCCGAAGACGAAGCCAAGGAGATCAAAGAGAAGCTCGAAGCCGCCGGCGCCAAGATCGAGATCAAAGGTCACTAAGCACGACGCGCGTATTCATTACGAGCGGTGGGGCCGGAAGGTTCCGCCGCTCGTGTCTTTTTGGCGGATGTAAAGGACCAGCAGGAGCTGTTGGCCGTTCGCGGATCTTCGAAATCGTTGGGGCCGTGTAGACAGCATGGTTACATTGGCTCCTCGACCCATCGGCAATCTCAGTCCACGGGCGTAAAGCGTTCCCGAACGGCGCGGTAGAGTTTGTCGGCGAGTTCTTTCCGGTCCTTCCCCTGCACCGGGCCATCGCCGAACGCGATGATACCTCGGCTCGAGGGAAGCGAAAGTACGCGCATCATGTTCTGCCCCAGCGTTTCCGGCTCCTGCCAGACGATGACGTCCTTTGCGCGCGGCGCGTGCTCAGGCGTGCCGTACGAGAGCGCCGCGTAGTGAACCGGGCAGCCGCGCTGGACCGCCGGTTCCAACAGCGGCGGTTTGAAGGGATGCACTTGCGCGTCCTGCGAAATGCGGCTTTCCGCGAAGATGTGGACGCCGTAGCCGCGATCCATGGCATGGGCGATCTGCTCGTTCACGCGCCGGGTGTCGCGGATTCGCTCGCGATGGATAAAAATGGTGTTCATGCCCCGGGCGAGGAATCCGAGAAACCACAGCGCCCGGACGTCCGCCCGCGAGACGAACACGCATCCAGACGTGCGCGATAGCAGCACGATGTCGAGATAGCTGAGATGATTGGTGACCAGGAAATAAGGCGGCTTTGGCGGGGTTCCCGAGATCTCGACCCGCATTCGGATTATCGCGGCGGCGCCCCGCGCCCAATGGCGCAATAGGAACCGTCTTCCCCGCTCGTCGAGGCGGGGCGCAAACGGCGCGACGCATAGCACGAGCAATCGAACCGCAAACATCGCCGTCGTCCAGACGACCAGCAGCACCGCCCGCCACGCCACGCGAAACTTCATCGCCACAACTGCGTCCCCTCCTTCCCAATCGTGGCGTATCTAACCAGACACGACCGCCGCACGCAAACTTCTATTTTGCCGGCGTACGCAAGGAATTGGAGGAACGGATCAAGAACCCAAACTCGGGATTGCGGGCTACGCGTCGGCCTTCGCGACGGGCATCTGTTCGGCGACGACGCAATCGCGGCCGTTGCCTTTGGCCTGATACAGCAACTTGTCGCAGGTCGCAATAATATCCTGCGGCCGTAAACGTTGCGACGCATCCACCCAGAGCGCGCCGATGCTGACCGTGATGGCGAACCGGTTGCCGTCCGCGGCTACCGGCGTGCCTTTGATACGCTGCCGTATCCGGTCGGCCATCGTCGTGACGTCCTCGAATCGGGGTCCCGGCAGTACGATCAGGAATTCTTCGCCGCCGTAGCGGCCCGTCGAATCGTAAGGCCGGCACTCGGCGCACAGGCGCTGCGCCACTTCCACCAACACCTTGTCGCCGGTTACATGACCATGGTTGTCGTTCACCACTTTGAAGTGATCCACGTCAATCATCATGACCGCGAGCGGCAACTCCTCGCGGACGGATCGATCCACTTCCTGGTCGAGTCGTTCCATGATGGCGCCGCGATTGTATACGCGGGTCAACGCGTCCGTGCGCGCCATCATGAAGAGTTTGGCGTTGGCCTCCTCCAGTTTCTCATGGAGCAGAACGATGCGGGTGGCCGCGCCAATACGCGAGCGCAATTCCTGCGCGTGGTAAGGCTTGGTGAGGTAATCATCAGCGCCCGCGTCAAGGGCTTCCACGATGTCGGAGGTCTTTTCCTTTGCGGTCAGGATGATGATGTAGGTGAACGGCCGATCGGTCGCTTCGCGGATGCGCCGGCATAGTTCCGGTCCGTCGATATGAGGCATCACCCAGTCCAGGACCACGATGCGTGGTGCATCCAACCGCTGCAAAACATCCCACGCCTCGGCGCCGTCTTTCACGGCGGTAGCTTTGTGTCCCCACTTGGTCAGGTGGGTTTCCAGAATCCGGCGCGACACGCCGTCGTCTTCGGCGATGAGGATTTTCAAGCTGCCTTCTCCGCGTTGGTTCCCGGCTCAACGTCCCACAGCCGTTTGATTCTACTGGCCAGGAAGCGGAATGGCAATGAGGGTATCGCACGACGTATTGCCAGCGCGGAAAAGCCCGCCGGGTTCGTCACGCTATCAGCGGCAACATCTTGAATTGCTGTGTCAACACGGGTTCGGGATCGACGGCAAACCAATCCCTCAATACGCTCGCGTATACGCTGCGAAAGTCGAGCCCATACTTCAAATCGCCCTGATCGAGATCGTCGAGATTGGGGAGGTTCCCGTGAATGCCTGCGTTTACCCGATTGCCGATGAGAAACATGGGCGCCGCAGTGCCGTGATCCGTGCCACCACTGGCATTCTGTTTGACACGGCGTCCGAACTCGGAAAATACCATGGTCGTCACGCGGTCGGCCGTGCCGTCCGCTTGGAGCGTCTCCTGGAATTTCCGGACACTTTCCGCGAATCGCCCCAACAGATTGTCGTGTGTCGCGACCTGGTTGGCGTGCGTGTCAAACCCGCTGGTCGAAACGTAGTAGATGCGCGTGGCAAGCCCGCCGCGAATCATGGCGGCAACGGTCTGCAACGGATCCGCACCGCGCCCCCCGCCTTTCAAACCCGCCTGTTCCGCCGCGGCATGCACTTCTTGCGAACTCATGATCGCGTTCGAGGTCGTGTGGCGGAGGAAATCCAGGGTGGAATTCCTCCCCGCGTCGCCCGCGTTCAACCGTTCGAAGTTTTCCTTCGTGTCGGTCGCCTTGCCCGGTTCCCAACCATACTGCCGGGGGTCGTCAAAGGCGACGCCGAAGCCCTTCTCGCCATCGAACGCTTGCGGCCGTTCGCCGCCAATGGCAACCCCCGCCTGGGGACGCGCCGAACCCGTACAGCAATTGTCAAAGTACCGTCCAATCCAGCCGGTGCCATAGAAGGCGTCCGAATCGCTGGCCGTATGCCAGATTTCCATGGAGCGGAAATGGGACCGGTCGGGGTTGGGGTAGCCGACGCCCTGAATCAGTGCGACGTTGCCTTGGTCGTAGAGATGCATGAGATCCGCGAGCCGCGCGTTCAAGGCGAGATCGTCGTTGAGCCGAAGGATTTTCTCCTTCTTCAAGCCGATCTGCGGGCGCATGCGGTAGTACGTGTCGTTGCTGTGAGGTACGACGGTGTTAAGCCCGTCGTTTCCGCCGCCCAACTGCACGACCACGAGGATGCGGTCGTCTTTGAATCCCTCGATAACCGGAGCCGCGACTTCCGCCGCGCGCGTCAGAAACGCGGGGGCCAGCCCGATGGACGAGAAGACGGCGGCGGTCTTCAAAAAGCTGCGGCGGGTTACGATGTTGACCATGGTATCGTCCTCAGGGTTAACAGAGCTGGTATTCGGCTGTGCTCAACAGCAGGTGCAGCGCAGCCATCAGGTTTCTCGGCTTCACGTTGGGACCGCGCATGGTACCGTCTTCGCCGCCCCGCACCTCGAGTGAGTCGATGAGCACGTCGCGCTGTTGCTTCGATAACGGCACACACAGAAAGTGGCGAGCCATTTCGTCGACGCATTCCCCGGCGGTATCGAATTGCAGGGTCTCAAAGAAACGCCGGGGGTTCCACGGTTCGGGACGTCCGCCGGTCTCACCGCCCGCTTTCATCATGGCGCCGCGCATGGCCGGCTTCATCTTGGGAGCGCTATCCAATGCGGCCTGACCCATGTAGGCGTCGCGGCCCGGCTGCGGGCGCTGCCGGACGACCATCGCCGGAAGGTTGTAGCGGATGAGGAGTGCGTTTGCGTTGATCCACGCGCGATTGCCATCCCATCCCTTCACGTTCGGCGGATAAAAGAGGTTCTGGCCCAGCCGGGCCGTCGCACCGGCCATGGCGTTGTACGGAGGCTCGTCGTACTCCAGATCCGAAGCCAGTTGAACGACGAACTGTGCCGGACTCTTGATCTGGCTCCCCACCGCTTTCTCGCTGTAGAACGCGCGTGATAGGAACATCTGCCGCAGCATGGGCCGTAATTCGTAATCGTGTTCGCGCAGCGTCTTTGCCAGCCCTTCGATCACTTCGGGCTCGGGATCCTCGTACGCAAAGTAACGCCACAGCTTGGCCGCAATAAAGGTCGCGGCCGCTGGTTGTTCAAAGACGATGTCGATGACGTTCCAACCATCGAGATCGCCTGTCCGGCCCATGAACATCTTCTCGCCGAAATCGTGGACCTCTTCGCGGTAGCGGAATGATTCAAAATCGCAGGTCCACCCGGTAAAGGCCCGAGCCGAATTCTTGATGTCGTCTTCCGAGTACTGTCCCTGCCCAAGGGTAAACAGCTCCATCAATTCCCGCGCCCAGTTCTCGTTCGGCGATTTCTTGGTGCTCTGCCGATTGTCGAGATAATGCAGCATGGACGGCGACTGGCCCACGGCGATCGTGAGCGCTTTGAAGTTCCCGGCTGCGTTCCGCCGGAACGTGTCGTTCAGTTGATACGTGTTCCAGGAGGATCGGACCTTCTGCGCGGAGGTGGCGAAATGGCCGTGCCAGAAGAGGGTGAGCTTCTCTTCGAGGGGGCGCTCCGTCTTGTGCATCCGTTCGAGCCACCACGCCTTGAGATTCTGCACGGCCTGGCGTTCATCGCGCTGGAAATCCTGATTGATCTTGCGCCGCGCCTCTTCATCCGCGCCCCGCAGGCTCGCTCGCATGGCGTGATACGCGTCCGGCGTCACGAGAAAACCGGGGGCCGACGCGTCGGCGGGCTGCTCGGTGAAATCGACAAAGAAATCCACCGCCGAACCCGGAGACATCTTCGCCAATTGCGCGACCCGCTCCGATGGCAGGCCGAATCCGGCCCGGTTCAGGAGATGACGAGCGTGGCGTTCGCTCCATTGCTCGGGATCCAGAGGTTTCAACAACTTCGCCATCAGCAGCACTCCAGGATTGTGCGCGAACGGTCCGTCGCGGCGCCCTGCATCGTTTCGGCGTCTTAAACACCGCACGGAATCGGCCGGTTCCAGCCTCTACAGCGCGTCCAAAATAGCACGAATCCGGAGTTTGCGCCATGCAAAACCGCCCGGGCGATGCCGTTGGCCCCAGCGGGCAGCGCAATTCCCACGATTCAGAAGACCGAGTTCTGGCGTATACTCTGTACGCAGGAACTGGAGGGGTCGCCAATGCAGTTTGTCTTAGGGCTGTTTCTCGGTATTGCGGTACACGCGTCCGCCCCGCCGGGTGGCGTACTGCCTCCTGAAGGTTTCCTCTTCGTCGCCAACGTTCCCTACGGCGTGGTGTCCGAATCGCAGCGGCTCGATATTCTGTACCGCCCCGACGATGAGCAACCACGGCCCGCCATCATCCACATCCACGGCGGGGGCTGGTACACCGGCGGCAAGGGCGGTCAATCCACCCTCGCCATGCTGTGCCGGTTTGCGGAGGCCGGTTTCGTGGCGCTCTCCATCGATTACCGATTATCCGACGAGGCCACCTTCCCGGCGGCCGTCGAGGACTGCAAACTCGCCGTCCGTTGGCTACGCGCCCACGCGGCGGAATACAACGTGGACCCTGACCGGATCGGCGTCATCGGCGGTTCGGCGGGAGGCCACCTGAGCGCCATGCTCGCAGTGACACAGGCACCGGACGGATTCGACCGCGGCAAATACGCTGAGTACTCCAGCGAAGTCCAGGCCGCGGTTCCCGTTTGCGGTCCAATGGACCTGCGCGCACCGTTGGCGCCGGACCGGTACCCCGACGAAGACGACCCCGTGGTGGTCCGCTTCTTGGGAGGCCCACTCGCAGTCAAGACGGAGTCCGCCCGTCGCGCGTCCCCCATCGCATATGTCCGCAACGACTCGCCGCCCATGCTGCTCATCCATGGCGACGCCGACAACCGCGTCGTCCTCGATCAATCGAAGTCGTTTGCTGCGGCATGTGCCGCCGCAGGCGCTCCTTGCGAACTACTCGTTGTTGAGGGCGGCGGGCATGGTATGGGGATCGCCCGGGACGAAGCGATGCTTGCGCGAATCGTTGCGTTCTTCAAGTCGAAGCTCGAACCGCCATCGACATTCCGCAACACCACCCGAAGTGAAGCGCTGCGGCACTGGCAAGAGCAGAAGTTCGGGATGTTCGTCCATTGGGGTCCCGCGAGTTTGACGGGAGAGGAGATCAGTTGGGCGCGCGGGGGGGAACGCCCTGGTCTGCCGCACCTCCGGCAGGGAACAATTCCCCCGGCGGATTACGACGCCCTTCATCACCGCTTTGATCCTGTCAAATTTGATGCCCGCGAGTGGATATCCATCGCCAGGGGCGCCGGCATGAAGTACCTGGTCTTCACCACAAAGCATCACGACGGGTTCTGCATGTTCGATTCGAAGCTTTCGAGCTACACGATCATGCATTCGCCATTTCAGCGCGATGTTGTCGGCGAGTTGGCGGACGCCTGTCACGACACTGGATTTGGTTTGGGTTGGTACTACTCGCTCCCGGATTGGCACCATCCGGACTACCTCCGAGGCACGCATCGACGGTACCGCGAGTACTTGCACGGACAGCTGAAGGAATTGTGCACGAATTACGGACGCATCGACGTCATCTGGTTTGACGGCAAGAATCAGGGAAGCGCCGAGACATGGGATTCGCCGCAATTGGTGAAGATGATTCGCGAACTGCAACCGCAGGTTCTCATTAACGACCGCGTTCACGGCGACACGGATTTCGATACACCCGAGCAGGTCATCGGTCGCTTCGACCTGGAGCAACCGTGGGAGTCCTGCGTTACCCTCGGTCAGCAGTGGTCCTGGAAACCCGATGACGACATCAAATCCTGGCAGGAATGCGTCAAACTGCTTACGCGTGCCGCTGGTGGGGGCGGGAATTTCATGCTCAATGTGGGCCCTATGCCGACGGGAGCAATCGAACCCCGTCAAGTTGCCGTGCTCCGCGACATTGGCGACTGGCTGGATCGATACGGAGAATCCATTTACGGCACGTCCGGCGGTCCTTTTGCGCCCAGTTTCTGGGGATCCAGTACACGAAAAGGGCCCGTAATCTTTCTCCATATTATCCAGGGCTGGGATACCGAGCTACGGTTCCCGCCCATCGGTCGCGCCATCGTTTCCGCAAGGTCAATGAATGGCGGATCGATCGGAGTATCGCAAGGCCACGGCGGTTTTGAACTGACCATTCCGGCATCGGCACGTACTTCGCCGGTTACGGTGGTAGCCTTGACGTTGGATGGCCCCGCTGGGACGATTGACCCCGTTCCGAGCGGGATGGGAATTCCAGCCGGAACCACGGCATCAGCGCCAAACGTGCTCCGTAACGAGTCCAATTACGCACCCGGGAATGCGATTGACGACAGTCCGCTCAGCCGTTGGGCGACCGATGAAGAGGTGACCGAAACGTGGCTCGAAATCCGCTTCCCGCGTAAGGTGACGTTCGATGTAATTATGATCGACGAAGCTTTTGGGCAGCGCGTACAAGCGTTCCAACTGCAAGCCAAATCGGAAAACGCGTGGAAGACGTTCTATTCCGGCACGACCATTGGCCGAAATTGGGCGGCGGCGTTCCCGCCAGTCACGACGGATCAACTGCGCATTCATATCACCAACGCGCGAAAGGGGCCAACCTTTCGTGACATTTTGATCCATTTCGATGGGAACCAGGTGGAGAATGTGCGGCCTTTGAACGGCGTGTAACTCCCGTCACTCACCATTGATCCTGGTGGACCATAACATGACAATTCCGTAATGATTCCGTGCCGATTTGTGTCATGGACCTCGTGCATCCTCCCTGTGTAGCGCGGAAGGCTACCTTGGAGGACGAGCGATGTTGAAATACTGCGCGCCATGTTTGACCGTCGGGATGGGATTCTACCTCGTGTATGGTGTGGCGTTTTCGTCGCCTGCCCGCAGCGACACGGGCACCTATCCGATTGTCGACACCGGCCAGCGGCGATTCTACGACAATGCGGCGGGAATCGCAGAACCAGCCGCGGGCACGCGCTTCCACGGGCAAGACGCTGCATATCAAGGCCTGGCGCCATCCTATCGCGACAACGGCGACGGCACCATCACCGATCTGAACACCGGGTTGATGTGGCAGAAACACCCCGGCGACAAAGTCATCTGGGAAGCCGCGAAACTCGGCGCCGCGAACTGCACGCTGGGCGGTCACACGGACTGGCGCATGCCGACGATCCAGGAACTGTACTCGCTGGTCCAGTTTTCCGGGACGGACCCAAACCTGCATGAGAACGCGCAGAGCCAGACCTTGGTCCCGTTCATTGACGCCGGGACCTTCGTGTTTCGTTACGGCGATCCCCTGCGCAACGAGCGCGTCATCGATGCCCAGTACTGGTCGAGCACGGAGTACGTCTCCACGACCATGAACGGCAATCGAACCGCCTTCGGCGTAAACTTCGCCGACGGCCGGATCAAGGGCTATCCCATCAGCAACGCGGGCCCCCCGGGATTGCGCCACGTGATGACCGCCTACGTCCGCTTTGTCCGCGGCAATCCGCAGTACGGGGAGAACCACTTCGCGGACAACGGAGACGGCACCATCTCGGATTTCGCGACGGGTCTCATGTGGACGCAGTTCGACAGCGGCCGCAGTATGAACTGGGAAGACGCCCTGTATTACGCCGAAACCTTGGAACACGCAGGGTATTCCGACTGGCGTCTACCGAATGCCAAGGAATTGCAGAGCATCGTCGATTACAGCCGGTCACCCCTTACGCACGGAACCGCCGCTATCAATCCCCTCTTCGAAACCACGCCCATCACCAACGAGGCGGGCAATATGGACTTCCCCTACTTCTGGACCAGCACGACGCATGTCTCCGCAACCGGTGCCGCGCATTTCGCGGTGTATGTCGCTTTCGGTACGGCGGGCGGATTCATGCAGATGCCGCCAAGATCGGGCAACTACGAATTCCTCGACGTGCACGGCGCCGGCGCGCAACGATGCGATCTCAAAACCGGCGATCCCGCCACGGTTCCCATGGGCCGCGGCCCCCAGGGCGATGTCATGCGAATTCTGAACTTCGTACGGTGCGTGCGAAATATCGAATAGGCGTTGCCGGCATCATACGCATCCCCGATGCCGCGCGCGAATAAACAGTACCGCTGCGACTGCGCGTGGAAAGACCTTGGCATCCAGCTTGCACAGCCCGCCGTGCAGTGCGTTGAACCACCTGAAGGCGGCTACCACGAAAGCGGATGGCGGACGTCCCGGCGGGGAACTGGCGCCGTTGCGGGTTGCGCTGAAAAGACGGGACATATCGATGGCGAACACACAGGCGCTCATGGTGAGTTTTTCGAGAGGCCCAAGCACCTTCCGGATCTCGACGGGGCGGAGGCCGCCCGCCGTTAGCTTGCTCAGCATGTCATCGAGGCTGTAGCGCCGGAAGTGACCCGCGAAACGGTCATCGTTCCAGAAGTAAAAGCGGCCGTGGGGAAACGTGAGGTAGAGCTGACCTTCGACGTCGATCACGCGCGACAGTTCTGCCAGGGCGTCGCCGTCGTTCTCCACATGCTCCAGCACTTCCGAACACACTGCATGGGTGAAGGCATCGTCCCGGAAGGGCAGCTTCGTGCAGTCGGCAACGACGTAGTGCCCGCGTCCATGAAGGCGTCGCAGATGCGCCACGCCCTCGTACGCGAGATCGGAGTACACGATACGTTCGCGGTCCGTCACGATGGGAGACAAACCGCTCCCCACCTCCAGGATGAGGCGTGGCGTCTCCGCCGCCATGGCCCGGCCGATGACCGACTTCCGCACGCGGTAATTGTAAAGGTAGTTCTTCAGCGTGACGTAGTAGTCGTGGACAAAGAAGTCCTGAAATCGTGTTTCATTCGGGTGTCGCATGCATTCTCGCCTCTCGCGGAAACTCCATATTCTAGCGTCAAGAATCCCAAACCGGAAATCTTGTCCGGCCAATTGTGGTGCAGGCGTCCAGCCGGCCCAAGACGCAGGCTGGTAGCCTGCACCAAAATGACCGGGCCTTTTTCCAAATTT
>CAZWDH010000164.1:0-3793 GCA_964632865.1 uncultured Nitrospiraceae bacterium | reverse complement strand
CAACCCCCAAGCGCTGGCCCGCCAATTTGGGGGCGGGTCACCCCCCCGCCAAACCCCGAGGGGGGGACGCCCCCACCACAATGACCGGGCCTTTGTCACATTTTCCCGTTCCACGCAGACTATACTGTGGAATTGGGAGAGGAAACATGCTGAATCGAAATTCGGATGCGGCGGTGGTTGGCCGGGTGTTGGCGGGACGGCGCGACGATTTTGGAATTCTGGTCGAGCGCCACCTGCCTGCGGCGTTCGCGGTGGCGTATGGCCGCACGGGCAATCACGCCGACGCGGAAGACGCGGCCCAGGAGGCCTTCCTCCGCGCGTTGAAAACCCTCGACCGGTTGCGCGAACCGGCAAAGTTCGGTCCCTGGCTCCTCACCATTGCGCGCAACATCTCCACGGATATCCTCATCGCGCGGACCCGCGAACGCAATGCGGGCTCGCCCAGCTCAGACGAAGACGACGCTGTATGGCTTCCCAACATGGAGCAACGCGAGATGTGGTCGAAGCTGCACGAACAGATCCGGAAACTCGAGGACGAGCCGCGCGAGGTGCTCATGCTCTTCTACTTCGCAGGCAAACGCACCAAAGAGATCGCGACGCTACTGAACCTCTCCAACGACGTCGTCCGCAAACGCCTGCAACGCGCCCGCGAAACGCTCGGCGAACGCCTGCTCGACGAGCTGCAACCGGAGCGCAAGTTGGCGCCCGTCCTCAAGAAGCGCGGCGCCGCCATCACCGCCGCCGCACTGGCCGCGCCTGTGGCCTGGCAAAGCGCAAGCGCCGCGACGATTTCTGCCGGAGCCGGAATCGCGATGGGCAAGTGGCTCGCAGGCGGGGCGCTGATCGCTGTGGGACTGATGGGCGTCTTCGTCGCCACGCGTGAAAACGAACGGCCCATTCCGACCGCGCGAGAGTCCGTGACGACCGAGACCGAGTACTTCGCGTCAACGCGCGAAGCCGGTCCTGCCATCGCGCAAGCGAGTAACGCACTGCGATCGCCAACCGATGCCGCGCCACGTACGGATGCCACCCTTCCAGCAACTACCGATCCCGCACTGAACGTGATCCGCGGGCGTGTGGTCGACGCTGTCACCGGCGAAGGCGTGTCGCTTGGCGTTACGCTCACCGGCGAAATTGTCGGCGATGAAGAGATCTACGAACGAGGTAACGAAGACGGCACCTTCGAGATCGACGTGTCGAAGCGCGGGTACGGCGCGTTTACGATCAGTTGCCGCAACTACCACTACTATCCCTTCGCCAGCGTGGACGGCGTGCGCCGCCCCGGCGAGGCGATCCCCGAGATCGTTTTGAAGGTCCGCGAGTTGGCGACCATATCCGGCGTCGTGTTGCACGCCAATGGTTCACCCGCGCCCCGCGCGTCCATCATGCGCCTTCTGCTCAACGGGAATCGCGATACAGAAGCCACTGCCGACGGTTTCGGACGATACGTCGTCCATCATCAGGGTGGCCGGATCGTACTCTCGGCCCGCGACGGTATGTTGTGGAGTGATGAGGTCGTGTTCGAACCGGAGGCAGACGAGTCGATCGCGCACGACTTTGTACTTCCGGAATCCGGTGAAATCCGAATCTCGTTGCGGACGACGGACGGCGCCATTGTGCAAGGTATTGAGGACAGCGTGCTCGCAACTGAAGGGGTTACGGCCCCCTACCTGTTCGCCGAAGAAGTCGCCGATAACGAATACCTGGTGAAGAACCTGCCCTACGACGTGTACACGATTGTGCTACGCGCCCCCGGATACGAACCAGCGGAGATTACTGGGATCCGAATCGACGCACGCCAGCCCGTGGCATCGGTCCATGCGACGTTGCGTCCTGGCCGTCTCTACGATCTGACGGTCCGCGTACTCGATCCGGACGGGAAGCCCTTTTCCGGCGCCGGCGTCGTGTTGGATTTGGTAACCGAGCGTCTCGATTCCCAAGGAAACGTTCAGGCTGTACTTCGTAACGCGATCGGAGCGAACGGCGAGAATACGGATGCCAACGGCGAATGGTCCACTTCCGGCCGGGACCTACAACGCGTGGTGCAACGACGCCGTCGGCAATGGCGAAACCACCGTCACGGTCCCGGCCGAGCGCGTCGCTATCCTTCAACTCGTCCGGCGCGATTCCGTTTACTATCGGCTTGAGGTCGTGGACGCGATCGACAATGACCGGCCCCTGAGCAACCTCGAGGTCACGCGATGGTTCGTTCACGCAGACGGCACGCTGTCCGAAAACATGGCGCCCGGCACGAATCACGTCATCATCGTAAAAGAAGGTTACACGGCGTACCTCGACACGATAGACGCACGGGTCGAGACCTCCGGCGATCCGATCCTCATCCGCGCGGAACTTGGCGAAGGGGGCGCGGTCGAAGGCACGGTCCGAGATGCGAACGGGACACCCCAGCCGGTAAACAACCTCTACGTGTTTCCCGAACTCCTCTGGTCCTTCGCCTCCGGGCAGTGGTCCGACTCCTGGAAGAACCTGGGCCGCACCCTCGCCCAACGCGCTGACTCCGACGCTGACGGCAGTTTCACCATCGGCCATCTGCCCCAAGGCCGGTATGTCGTCGCTCTCATAGACGGTACGGTCAGCGACCCCGTCGACATTATCCCCGGCATGGTCACCGGACCCGTGGAGATCGTCGCCAAGTAGGTCGGGAATGATTCCCGACCAGCCCCTTCTCGGCCAACCGCGTGCAGTACGTCGACTTTAGGATTTCTGAAACTCCACGTCTCCACCCGCTCCGCGAACAGCCCTGTTTGCCCGGACTATCTGTGGACTCGAGATCGCGGTATCGAACGCGGTCGCGGAGAAGTCCCTGGTCGGGAAACATTCCCGACCTACGTTGAGTCACAGTCTAACCCGCTCCTGGGACTATACTGATAAATCAGGAGATGCCCATGGTTCAGGATCGAAACATGGCCGACGAGGCACTGGTACGGGCGACGTTGGCTGGCAAACGCGCTGCCTTCGGAACACTAGTCACCCGGTACTTCCCAGCGGTCTTCGCCTTGTCATACGCGCACACGGGCAACCGTCTCGACGCCGAAGACGCCGCACAGGAGACCTTTCTTCGCGCACTGCGATCCCTGGATCGGTTGCGCCAGGCCGAACGGTTCGCTCCCTGGCTTTTGTCCATCGCCCGGAACGTCGCGGTGGATACGCTGACGGCACGCGTGCGCGAGCGGAAGACCGGTCCGAAGACTTTCTCCGATGATGCAGCCTGGATTCCCGACATGGAGAAGCGCGACTTGTGGTCGAAACTGCACGAACAGCTCGAGAATCTCGATGAATCCCATCGTGAGGTGCTGATGCTCTTCTACTTCGCGGGGCATTCCGCCAGGGAAATCGCCGATTTGCTCAAGACCTCCCACGACGCCGTCCGGAAACGTCTGCAGCGCGCTCGCGAAGCCCTCGGTGCGCGGATGCTCGAGGCGCTCGGGCCGAAACGGGAACTTCAACCGCTGCTCGACAAGCGCGCGACGAAGGTCATTGCCGCCGTCATGGCCGCGCCGGTCGCGTGGCAGGCCACCGCGGGAGCGACAGCGGGGGGTATTGGCAGCGCGTTTATCGGTGGCGCTCCGATGAAGTGGTTGGCTGGGACCATTCTGGTGGGTGCTGGATTGGCGGGGTACTGGGCCATGACGCAGCACACGGAAGATTCGCCTGCGATACACTCGGTTGCGCCGGGAAGTTCCGTCGATGTCTCAGTTCCCGCGCAGCCGCGAGCAACCTCGAACGCGGACGCCGCGGATGAGCGACGCCGTCGAGGCATTGTTCGCCAGGC
>CAZWDH010000163.1:0-15640 GCA_964632865.1 uncultured Nitrospiraceae bacterium | reverse complement strand
GCGAAGGATGTTGAACTCAAGACCCTTCATGGGCGACCCGGCGTTATGGAAGACCAGCCCCCGGTACTTGTAATTCGACATGGCTTCGTGGGTATGGCCGAAATACACGTGGCGGGTGCCGTTCAGCGCGCCAAGCCCGACGTTTTCCAGGTACGCAATCACCCGCCGCGCGACGAGTTTCTTGGGATAGCGGACCGCCTGCGCGCCACGGTGCAGGCCCATATGCAACGCCCAATCGTAGAGGTGATGCAGGATGGGATGCCGGATTTTCTCCTCGTGGAGCCATTCGGAGCGGGCCTGCTCCAGTTCGTCTGCGTCCATTTTTCGGTCCGACACGTCCCCGTGAAGGAACACGCTATCGCCGATCTTGAGGTAATAGGGGTGCCAGGAAAGATTCGCGGTGACGGCTGCGAGTTCGGACAACGCCTCCACAAATATTTGAAGGTTGTCGTGGTTGCCGATCACAAAGTGAAAATGGCACGAGGGAAACTTCCCGGCCAAATCCCGCAGCCACGCGATCGAAGCATCGACAGTATCCGCCACCGACCGCAGCGTGGTCCATCGGAAGTCGAAGGTGTCTCCGTTCAGAATGAACACATCCGCTTCTTCGGCGGCACGGTAGATATCGTCGAGATGATCGGTCCATTGTGACCGCTTCGAGAACATATGTAGATCGGACACCACGTATCCGATTCGCTTTGCAGTAGACACGAACAGCATTCCTTATCCACGGAGAACGCGTCTCCATGGCGTTCAGTTCGATCATACCGGGCGACGGCGCCCCTGGCAAGCGGAGGGCATTGCACTGCCCCGGCCGCGCCCCTTACACTGCCTCCAGTCGAGAGCCGCATGGGACTGCTTGGGGATCCAAATCGATGAGAGAGTTTTCATTCTGTCTTTGGGCCGTTATATTGACGGCTTTAGTGCTGGTTACCGGGTGTGCCCACCAGCAGAACACCTTGTTCCAGGTATCCACCATCGACGCGCTCCTCGCCGGCGTCTACGACGGCGACTATCCCGCCCGCAAACTTGCGAAGAAAGGCACGCTCGGTCTCGGGACCTTCAACGCGCTTGACGGGGAGATGATCGTCTTGGACGGGGCCGCGTACCAGGTGCGCGCGGACGGCGCCATCGTCCGGGTAAGTCCGAACGTCAAGACGCCCTTCGCCACCGTGGTCCGTTTTCGGAGCGATTCCGAGATTGTCGTTCCCAACGGGACGGATTTCGCCGGACTCGAAGCCTGTATCGATGCCGCCATCCCGAGTCAAAACCTGTACTACGCCATCCGTGCGCAGGGCACATTCCCAATGATGAAGACGCGGAGCGTGCCGCGGCAGGCTCCGCCTTACCGGAGGCTGGCCGAAGTTGTGGAGGACCAGTCGGTCTTCGAGGAGGAAAACGTGCGCGGGACGCTTATCGGATTCCGGTGTCCCCCATTCACGGCGGGCGTCAACGTGCCCGGCTACCATCTCCACTTCCTCAGCGACGACAAGACGTTTGGGGGACATGTCCTCGCGTTTACATCGGGGAAACTAACCGTCCAGGTCGATTCGATTCACGAAGTCGAGATGCTGCTGCCAAATGACCAGGCGTTCCTAAGTGCGGACCTTTCCGAGCACAAACCCGCGGAGCTGGAGAAGGTCGAGAAGTAGCCGACCGGGCAGGGTGGGGCAATGTCCACCACTGGACAAAAGATTCTGGCGTTTCTCTCAAGAACCTGCTAGAGTATGCGGAGAATGTGAAACATTCGCAATGATCGAAATTGAACGGAAGATGCAAGCAATCCATTGCGGACATATACAAAAGGGCAATCGGGGGTACGTCCGAAGCGGTAAGAACCGCGTTGCGGCCGAAATCCTGGATGTGCGCGACGGCATCATCCGGCTCCACTGCGAGTCACCATCGGGGTTGCGCGACGGCGCCGGCGTTATGCTGGAGTTCAGGTCCGAGGACCCTGCGGGGGTGGCCGGGTACTATGCCCGCGTGCTTACCGCTTCCCCGGAAGCCGTGCACGAACTGGTCCTGCTGCGTTCAGCCAGCCTCAACCGGGAAGAGCTTCGCGCGAATCTGCGCGTCCCCACGGATATCGCCCTCACCATTCAATCCAACGGCCTGCCCGAAGCGATGACGGGCCGTCTTTTGAACATCAGCGCGGGCGGCGCGTATGTGGAAACGACAGCCCCCCTCAGCCGGAACGGGCGATCGCGCGTTACGCTCCGCATGACCGAGGAACCATCCCTGTTAGTTCACGGCGAAATCATCCACGCCGGTGAATCGGAAGCAGGCTCCGGCGTACACCGATGCGGGGTCCGGTTCTCCAATGTGGAGCCGGAAAATGCGCGCGCGATTTCGTGGTACGTGTGGACCCGCGTACGGGCATTCTTTCAGGAACACGGGTAGTCTTCCTCCATTGATCATGGGGACACCGAGTACCGCGAACCTTCCGATCTTCACCCGATATCCACTCCTGCGAAACAGAATCCCGCATGTATCGTTAGGACTTTTCCCCACACCCGTCACGCGGTGCAACCAACTGGAAACTCAACTCGACCTGGGCGCGTTGTACATCAAACGCGACGACCTCAGCGGCGAGGTCTATGGCGGAAACAAAGTTAGAAAGTTGGAGTTCCTGCTGGGAAAGGCACTGCAGGACGGAGTCAAGGAAGTCCTGACCTTCGGCTTCGCGGGATCCAACCACGCGCTCGCGACCGCCATTTACGCGCGGAAGGTCGGATTGCGCAGCATCTCCATGTTTCTACCCCAGCCCAACTCGCGGTCCCTGCGTAGAAACCTGCTGCTCGGTTATCACAGCGGCGCAGAATTGCACGAGTATCCCAATCGGCGCGCGCTGACTGCCGGAACGCTATTTCAATCGATACGCCACTGGGCGCGGACCGGGCGTAAGCCGATGATCATCCCGCCGGGCGGCTCTTCGCCACTGGGCGTGGTGGGAATCGTCAACGCCGCTTTTGAGTTGGCGGACCAGATCGAGGCCGAGGCCATGGCGGAACCCGACCTCATTTATGTCGCCGTGGGCAGCATGGGTACCGCGGTGGGACTGCGAATCGGATTGGAAGCCGCAGGCTTGCGCTCGAAGGTGGTCCCCATACGGGTTATCGATCGTGAACTGGCAAATCCGGACCGCATGACCGCGCTCGCGCGCGATACCGTGGCGTACCTCCGATCCTGCGATCTCGCCTTTCCGACATGCGAAGGCGCCCTTTCCGAATACACGCTCCGGGAGGAATTTTTCGGAACCCAATACGCCCTGTACACGGAAGAAGGCATGGACGCGATCCGCCTGCTGCGAGAAACGGAGGATATCGGCCTCGACGGCACGTATTCTGGCAAGGCGTTCGCCGCGCTGTTGCACGATGCGAAGAAGGGAATGCTCGGCGGGAAAACGGTGCTCTTCTGGGACACTTTCAATTCGCGCGATCCGTGGAGTGCCTTGGGCGAACTGGATTACACCCACCTCCCTAAACGGTTCCACCGCTACTTCGAGGAGCCGGTCCAGCCGCTCGACGGAACCTAAGGGCCAATAGTGAAGGAGGACCTCGATGCCACAGCAGACGCAGAATTACGCCAACCATCGCAGCCACGATAAAAGCTTGTACATCATCACGCTCGTGCTCATCATCGCCGCGCTGCTTTCTATTTCCGCTGCGTATCTCGATATGCCCATGTTATCCGCTGCGGCGGCCACATTGATCGTCATCGCCGTCGTGGGCATTATGTTTCGCATGCGCGCGTACGCGGTGCGCGTGCAGGATCGGGTGATCCGGCTGGAAATGCGGCTGCGTCTCGAGCGCGTACTTCCGGAAGCGTTGGCGTCCAAAATTCCGGCGCTCAAATTGTCGCAATTGGTCGGCCTGCGATTTGCCTCCGACGCCGAATTGCCCGGTCTCGTTCAAAAGGTTCTCGACGGCAACATCACGAACGCGGACGACATCAAGAAACTCGTGAAGGACTGGCAGGCGGACCACCTGCGCGTCTGATCGCGGTGCCCGTTCCGCGCAGGGAGTACCGGTCATGTCACGATTGCTACGCGGGGCGATCTCCAGTCTTTTTCTTCTCTCCCTGTTCGCGGGCGCGCAGGAAACCAGCGGCCAGCGGGTACTGATGATCGTGCTGGACGGTTGCCGGCCGGATTACGTGACACCGGAGGTCATGCCAAACCTGCACGCGCTGGGGCAACGCGGTATCGTCTGCACGAACAACCATGCGGTGTATCCAACCGTCACCCGCGTCAACTCCACGTCATTCGCGACCGGATGCTACCCCGCCAAGCATGGGATCATGGGCAATACCGTCTATTTCCCCGAAGTCAACCGGGATAAAGCGTTCAGCACCGGTGACGCGGCGAATCTCATGCTCATCGCCGATACGATTGACGGCGAATTGGTCACGCGTCCCTCCATTAGCGAAGTGCTCGAGAATCACGGGAAAAAACATCTCGCCGTGAGTTCCGGCTCGTCGGGCTCGGCCTTTCTGTTGAATCACAAGGCAAAAGGCGGCGGGCTGATCAACGTGGACCTTGTCCTGCCGGAGTCGCTGCGCGCAATGGTCAACGAAGTGGTCGGCCCCGTACCGGAAGAGGGCTACCCGAATGCGGCGCGCAACCACTGGGTCGTGGATGCGTACCTGAAACTGGGTTTGGAAGAGATCCACCCGGACGTGACCTACATGTGGCTTTCCGATCCCGACCACACAGGGCATCAGATGGGCATTGGGGATCCGGTAACGGTCGACGCGTTGAAGGCGGTGGACAGCGAGCTTGGCCGAATTCTGGAAGGGCTGAAGGCGAAAGGACTGGCCGATTCGACCAATATTATCGTGACTTCCGATCACGGATTCTCGACCCAGACCGGCGAAGCGCAATTGCCCCCCTTTCTTGTGCAGAAGGGTTTGAAAAAGAGTCTGAGTTCCTCCGATGTCATGATCGTCGGCGGTTGCATCTACGTGGACAAACACGATCCCGAGCGCATTCGCGAAATCGTGGAGACGTTGCAGACGACGCCTTGGGTAGGCGCCATCTTCACCCCCGCGAAGGAACCCGGAAGCGACGAAGGCGTCGTGCCTGGCACGCTTTCCTTCGAAGTGGCCCGGTTCGACCACGAGCGCGCGCCGGACATCCTGGTGGATGCGGCCTGGTCGGACGCAGCCAACGAAGCCGGATGGAAAGGTACGACGGCGCTGCCCGGCACGGCGGGACACGGGACGTCGAGCCCCTTCGATATTCACAACACCTTGATCGCCGCGGGCCCCGCTTTTAAAGAAGGCTTCGTAAACAATCTGCCGACAGGAAACGTGGACATGATGCCCACGATTTGCACGCTAGTCGGCGTTCCCGTTCCGGACGGCGTAGACGGCCGCGTGTTGCATGAGATCTTTCGCGATGGCACAAGCGCCGCACCGGAAGTGGAGACGTCGACCCGCGATTCAACCGCGATGCCTTCGGGCTATCAAACCCAGGCTCACGTCTCTCGCGTCGCCGGGCACACCTATCTCGACTACACGAAAACCACGCAGGGCGCGGAGTAACCATGAATCAAGCATCGCCATGGATGATCTACGGCGCCAACGGCTATACCGGCAAGTTGTGCATACGCGAAGCGGTCCGTCGCGGCCTGCGTCCCGTGTTGGCCGGCCGCAATCGCGAGGCGATCGCTGCGCTCGCCGGCGAGCATGATCTGGAATCGCGGATCTTCGAATTGGACGACTCGGAGGCGGTCAATCAAATGGATGACGTGGCCGCGGTGCTCCACTGCGCGGGACCCTTCTCCGCTACGGCAAAGCCGATGCTTGAAATATGCGAACGCAGCAAAACGCATTACCTGGACATCACAGGGGAAATCGACGTATTCGAGTTCGTCCATCAAAACGGAACCCGGTGGACCGACGCCGGAATCGTCGCCATGCCGGGCGTTGGGTTTGACGTCGTTCCCTCCGATTGTCTTGCCGCCATGCTGAAACGGGAGCTGCCCGACGCGACGCATCTGACGCTCGCGTTTCAGTCCAAAGACGGAAAAATGAGTCCCGGCACTACGAAGACGATGATCGAAGGCTTGCCCCGTGGATGCAGGATCCGGCGCGATGGAAAATTGATTAACGTGCCGTCCGGCAGTTTGACGCGCGCGATTCCCTTTCGCGACCGGCCGGAAATGGCCGCAGCGATTCCCTGGGGCGATGTGTCCACAGCCTACTATTCGACCGGCATCCCGAACATCGAAGTGTACGCAGGCATCCCCGAGAAGCAGATCAAATGGATGCGACGGCTCGGCATGCTCGGCCCCGTCCTGGGACTGGGATTCGTTCAAGACTTCCTGAAGCGCCGCGTGGAGATGTCCGTTGCCGGTCCATGCGACGAAGAGCGCGCGGCGGACGAAGTGATCCTCTGGGGTGAAGCGCGCGACGGTTCAGGCAATACCTGCACCATGCGCATGCGCACTCCCGAAGGTTACACGTTGACCGCCGAAGCCGCCGTGACCGCTGCGGAGCGGGTGGCGAGTGGCGCAGTGCCGCCGGGCGCGCATACACCCTCGACCGCCTTCGGCGCGGACTTCGCGTTGTCCCTGACCGGCGTCACCTGCGATCGGGCGTAGATCCGGCGCGACGAGAAGCGCTGCTCCCAATTTCCCCTTTGAAGACAGAACCGCCAAAAGTCGGCTCGCCGGCCGGAACGCACAGTAGAGAGATCGAGAGGATTCGAGAAATTGCGAAAACACCAACGAACTCGGATATCCAATTCCCCCTTTGAAGGGGGCAAGGGGGATGTTTCTTGAGCATGAACATCTAATTGTTTCATCCTTAATGCGTTAGCCGTAGATCATCAAGCACACCCGGAAAGGGTTCATGAATGGCTCCATCGAAGTGTCGGCTGCTTATAGTATCGTACCTGATGGTCTCCGCCTTCGCTGCCGCGGACGCCAACAACTTCCCCGGCGAACACTGGGAAGCGCGCGCACCCGCCGAAGTGGGCATGGACGACACTGCCCTGGATTCGCTTGCGACCACGCTCGGCGGACGGGGCTGCGTCGTGAAGGATGGGTATGTCGTAAAGGCCTGGGGCGATCAGGCCGAACGCAGCGATTGGTTGTCGTCAGCGAAGCCTGTGTTGAGCACCTTGCTCTTCTTCGCGATCCAGGAAGGAAAGGTAGAAAGCGTCGATCAGAGGATCGCCGACTTCGGGTGGCCCCTCGAAGGGAAAGATACGGGCATCACGTTCCGCCATCTCGGCGCCATGACCAGCGGCTACGCCCGGCCCGAAGGACCCGGCGAAGCGTGGGCCTATAACGATTTCGCCATTCAACTTTACGAGTTGACACTATTCGATAAAGTATTCGGGGGCAACCCCGACGTGACGGCTGCGGACCCGAATCGATTCGGCGCGCTTCAATTGGAAGACGGCCTGGACTTCTCGAACGACAAGCGCCGGTTGAAGGCATCCGTCCGCGACTTCGCGCGCATTGCCTGGTTCTGGTTGAATCGCGGCAAGTGGGGCGACAAGCAAGTTCTGAACGCGCGCTTCTTCGATGAGTACATGCAACCACAAACGCCAACGGACCTCCTCCACACGCAGGAAGCCGAGACCAACGACTATCTCGGCATCGGCTCCTTCGGTGGCGGCTCCGATCACTTCACCAAGTTCGGCGCGGGCATCTACGGTTTTAATTGGTGGTTCAACGGCACAGGCCGCTTGCATCCCGACGCGATCACATGGCCCGACGCGCCCGCCGACACGATCATGTCCATCGGATTCGGCGGCAACTGCGCGGTCATCATTCCGAGCTTGAACCTGGTGCTCGCATCGGCCAAAGGCGATTGGGGCAAACTGGACGGCGGCAATCCCGACTCCCAGTTCAATCGCAACATTGCGTTACTTGTGAGCGCTGCTACGAGCGAACCGGATCATCAGGCCGCAACGCAGGATTTGAGCGAAGTGACCTTGGTAGATGATGGGTTCGACGCGCTCCGGCCTGGCAATCTTTTTGCCGTGGTCGGCGCCCATGCCGAGTATCATTACGTGGCGGCGACGGAGCCGAAAGCCGGTTGGTCGGTTTCGGCGTTTACCTCGTCTTCCTTATCGCAGCTCGCATGGAAAGTCGTGCGCGAAGGCGACGACGCGGTGCTCACACAGACCTACCGAAATAAGGCGAAACACACGCATCCGCTTGTAACGACCGGTGATCCATTGTGGTCGGATTACACGGCTTCAGTACGGTTCGCGCCATCCGACGAAGGGCGCTCCGGCGTCGCCTTTCGGATGCACAACGATCGCTGCTATTACTTTTTCGGAGTCGAAGGGCAGCGCGCCGTCTTGATGCGCGTCAAGCATGCGACGGCGTTTCGCCAACCTGCCGAGAAGATACTCGCCGAGGCGCCTTTCGCTTGGAGCCCTCTTGAATACCTCAACGCGACTGTTACCGCAAACGGCCCGGCGCTCGAGTGCACCCTGAACGGCCAAGTGACGTTGACCGCGAATGATGACTCCTTCGAGCGCGGCGGCATTGGACTCTTGTCGGATGCGCGAGCGCGTTACACGCACGTGAAGGTCACGACGAGCAACGCAGCGGCCGGCGCATTTGCCCAGGAGAAGACGGAGAAACTCGCGGAAGAGCAGCGCCTGCAAGCGGAGAACCCCAAACTCTTGCTGTGGAAGCGCGTGGAGACCCGGGACTTCGGCGTGGGCCGCAATCTGCGGTTCGGAGACTTGAACGGCGACGGGCAGATCGACGTGCTGGTCGGCCAGGTCCGCCATCACGGGCCCAAAGACCGCAACAGCGAACTGAGCTGCCTCACGGCCCTTACGTTCGATGGCGAAATCCTGTGGCAAATCGGCGAACCGGATCCATGGAAAGACAATCTGACGAACGACGTGGCATTTCAGATCTACGACCTCGACGGCGACGGCGCCAACGAGGTCGTGTACTGCATGAACATGGAGATCGTCGTGGCAGACGGCGCGACCGGCGAGATCAAGTACAAACAACCCACACCGGAGATGCCCGCTTCGACGCCGGAGCCCTACAACAAGTTCCCACGCATTCTGGGCGACAGCATTTACTTCTGCGACCTGCGAGGCGTGGGGCGGCCGACGGACATCATTCTGAAAGATCGCTACCGGAACTTCTGGGCCATGACCAACAAACTCGAGATTCAGTGGTATGGAGAATGCAACACAGGACACTACCCCTACGCCTTCGATGTGGACGGCGACGGCCGGCAGGAACTGGCGATTGGGTACTCACTGTATTCGCCGGATGGCGACGTGCTCTGGTCGCTGGAAGACACGATTGAGGATCATGCCGACGGCGTCGCTGTCGTCAACTACAACGGTCCTTCGCAAGAGCCGTGGCTCATGTGCGCGGCGAGTGACGAGGGGATGTTCTTCGCCAACATGAAAGGCGAGGTCATCAAACACCACTACCTCGGGCACGTGCAGAACCCCGCCGTAGCGAACTTCCGCGACGATTTGCCGGGGCTTGAGACGGTGTCGATCAACTTCTGGGGCAACCAGGGCATCATTCACTTCTTCGATGCGGCGGGAGACATCTACCACGACTTCGAACCGGTCCAACACGGCAGCATGTGTTTGCCCATCAACTGGACCGGACGTAGCGAAGAGTTTTTTGTATTATCGCCAAACCCTGAGTATGGTGGAATGTATGATGGATACGGCCGGCGAGTCGTGCGATTTCCGGTCGATGGCCATCCGGACCTCTGCAACGCAGTACTCGACATCACGGGCGACTGTCGCGACGAAGTCGTCGTGTGGGACCCGCACGAGATCTGGGTTTACACCCAGGATGACGGCATCAACCCCGGCTCGCTCTACCGGCCAGCGCGGAACCCGCTGTACAACTACTCGAATTATCAAGCGACCGTGTCAATCCCCGGCTCGTCGAACGAACGTCCCGAACGCTAGGCGCCTGCTTGTGAAAGGCCCTTCATGTCGCGGAGCCGGAAGTCCCCCTTTGAAGGGGGATTTAGGGGGATGTTCGCTTGTGAGTCCAGATTAGATGCCAATTTTCCACACGAACGAAAGGTAACCATGGATACCGGCGCATCGAAATCCAACCGAACTCTGCGCGCTGCCTTGGCGCTTGCGGGTTTTCTCGCCTTGAGCTACGGCGTGGCGGCACTGGGCGGCATCGCGACAAGCAGTTCGGTCAACACCTGGTATACGGAGATCCAGAAGCCCTCGTGGACCCCGCCCGGCAGCGTCATCGGCACGGTGTGGAGCGTCCTCTATTTTCTCATGGCGCTCGCCGCATGGCTCGTGTATTTGCGTGGCGGCTTGCGCACGAATGCGATTCCGCTGAGTCTATGGGCCGTGCAACTCGCCCTGAACCTGGCATGGTCGTTTCTGTTCTTCGGCCTTCGAAACCCAGGCGTGGCATTGATCGAACTCGTGCTGCTCTGGATCGCTATCGCGGCAACCACCGTCGCGTTCGCCCGCGTCCGAACTTCCGCGATGATCCTGATGCTGCCCTATCTCGCATGGGTGGCCTTCGCCGGGTTTCTTAACGCCTCCGTCTGGCTGATGAACCGGGGCTAGTGTCCTGATCCCTAGGTTCCTTCTCAAAGATCGTGCGTGAGGTGTCGCTAAAAGTCCCCCTTTGAAGAGGGATTTAGGGGGATGTTCCCTCAGATACCGGGACAGAAAATGAAACGAATCTCGAGTTCGCTACACTAGCGTGCGGTTCTGAATATCCCGGACCATTCCGGTGTTACATCCAGAGAATTACTTAATGCAGCATCGCATGTGCGGATGGGAGACGACGCGTCATGGCGGAACGGCATCGGGTGGTCATTATCGGCGGCGGGTTCGGCGGTCTGCACGCGGCACGCCAGCTTCGGCATGCGGACGTCGATGTGACCCTCATCGACAAGCGCAACTTTCATTTGTTCCAGCCGCTGCTGTACCAGGTCGCGACCGGCGCCCTCTCTCCCGCCAACATTGCGGCACCGCTGCGCGCGGTTTTCCGGAACCAACCAAACGTGCGCGTACTGCTCGCGGAGGTCACCGGATTCGACGTGCAGGAGCGGACAGTACATTTCGAAAATGGGCACGTTCCCTACGACACGCTCATTGTCGCGGCCGGTTCGGACAACGCGTACTTCGGGCACGACGAATGGCGCAGCCTCGCGCCGGGACTGAAGACCGTGGAAGACGCCACGGAGATCCGCCGTCGCATCCTGCTCGCCTTCGAGAAAGCAGAACTCGAAACGGACCCAGCCGAAGTGAAGGCCCTCATGACCTTCGTGGTCGCGGGCGGCGGACCCACGGGAGTCGAATTATCCGGAGCGTTGGAGGAGATCGCGAATCATTCGCTGCGGCACAACTTTCGCACCATCCATCCCAGGGATACCCGCGTCATTCTGGCGGATGCCGCCGATCGCGTCCTGCCTCCCTTCCCGCCGGAACTGTCCGAGGCGGCGGAACGATCGCTGAAACGGCTTGGTGTACAAGTCGAGAATAAAACGATGGTCGTCGACGTGCAACCCGGCTACGTGGTGCTCAAGCGTAACGGCGCGGAAGAGCGCGTGGCCACCCATACCGTCCTCTGGGCGGCGGGCGTTCACGCCTGTAAGCTGGCCTCCACGCTGGCAGAGGCGACCGGTGCGCAGACCGACCGGCACGGACAGATCGTCGTGGAGCCCGACTTGACCGTCCCGGGACATCCGGAGATCTTCGTCATCGGCGACATGGCGCATGCGGTGGATTCGAAGTCCGGCAAACCGTTACCGGGTGTCGCGCAAGTGGCCATTCAAGAGGGTCGCTATGCGGCAAAGACGATTCGGGCGAGGCTGAAGGGCAAGACGCGACCGCCATTCAAGTACCGCAACCTGGGCAACCTGGCGACCATCGGACGCGCCTCCGCAGTCGCCGATTTCGGACGCTTCAAAATCGCGGGGTTCATCGCATGGGTCCTGTGGCTGTTCGTCCACCTCATGCACCTGGTGCAGTTTCAGAACCGCGTGCTCGTGTTCTTTCAATGGGGATGGTGTTACCTCACCTGGAATCGCGCGGCACGGCTAATCACGGGACACGACGGCATCGCGAAGGAAGCCGGGGAGCCTGTCCCTTCCTCAAAGTAGACCCCCGAATCCGATCTAGTGTCAATGACCCTAGGTTCGTTCTTTACGATCGTGTGCAAGGGCCGTTTAAAGTCCCCCTTTGAAGGGGGATTTAGGGGGATGTCCCCCTAGATGGCTCCAGAATACTAGCAATTCTTCGCGCGGAACTCCGTCATAAAGTCCACAAGCGCCTCAACACCTTCGATGGTCATGGCATTGTAGATGGACGCGCGGATTCCACCGACGGAACGGTGTCCCTTCAAGCCGTGCATCCCCGCTGCGGTGGCTTCCTTCACGAACTGCTGTTCGAGTTCCTCGCTCGGCAGACGCCACGTCACGTTCATGACGGAGCGCGCTTCTTTGACGGCATGGCCGCGATAGAACCCGCCGCTGCCGTCGATCATCGTGTAGAGCAGCCGCGCCTTCTTCTTATTGAGGGAAGCGACTTCCTCCAGACCGCCGATGTCGTCCAGCAACCATTGGGTCACCAGCTTGATCATGTAGATGGCGAAGCACGGCGGGGTGTTGTACAGGGAATCGTTGTCCGCAACGATCTTGTAATCGAGCATGGACGGCAGACCTTCCGGCACCCGCGCCAGCAGGTCGTCCCGAATGATGACAAGCGCAACGCCCGAAGGTCCGATATTCTTCTGCGCGCCGGCGTAGATGAGCCCGTATTTCTCGACAGGCAGCGGCCGCGAAAGAATGTCCGAAGACGCGTCGCAAACCAGCGGCACGTCGCCGGTCTCGGGCTCCACGAAGAACTCCACGCCTTCGATCGTTTCGTTGGAGGTGAAGTGGCAGTAAGCCGCCTTGGGGTCCAGCTTCAGTTCATCCTGCTGCGGGAGCCGGTTGAACCCTTCCTCCTTGCCGTTCCAGGCGATGTTGACGGCGCCCTGTTTCTTGGCTTCCTTGATCGCCTTATTGCCCCACGAACCCGTCAGAATGTAGTCCGCGCTCTTGCCGTCCCCGAGGAAGTTCATGGGGATCATCGAGAACTGGAGCGACGCGCCGCCTTGAATAAAGAGCACCTTGTAGTTCTCGGGCAGGTTCAGGAGCTTCTGAACGTTATCCTTCGCCCCGGCGAGCACTTCCGCGAACTGCTTGGAGCGGTGACTGATCTCCATGACGGAAGCGCCGGCCCCGGGATAGACGAGCAGATTCTTCTGGGCCTCTTCCAACGCCGGCAGCGGCAATGCAGCCGGACCCGCGGAAAAGTTGTATACGCGCTGTGCCATGGTCAGTACTCCTTCGTGCAGTCCGTTTGTACGGGACTATCCGGCGGTCGCCGGGGTCTCCCCTGAACCGTTGATTTTATCTCCGCCACCGGCAAAGCGTCAAATTGTGCTCTCATTCTCGAATTCGATGGGACTGCGATACAGAACCTAACGGTATGCGTATCACCCAGCGCCACGCCCACGGTATGGCAATCAAATCCTAAACAAATTCCAACGTTCCAAATCCGAAATACCAAACCGAAGACAAAGAGTAAGGGTGAAGCGGACGATTCCATGGGTACCGGACGCTGCTCAACGCAGCCCCGGATGGGGCGACTCCGTTGTAGCCCAGGGTAAAGCGAGGCACGAGCGGAACCCTGGGTTACGCAGCCCGTCCCACCTCACAGCCCCCGAACGGGGGCGGCAGAACCGGCTCGCGTGCAGGCGTCAACCGTATACTTATCGGTCAGGTTAATGAAGAACGACCAGCCCAATGCGAAAGTTCTCCACGAATTTCGCAGACAGGAATCTAATCTCCTGAACCCTGAGTTCGTTCTCAATGATCTTGTATGACGTGTTGCTCAAAGTCCCCCTTTGAAGGGGGATTTAGGGGGATGTTCCCCAAATACCGGTACAAAAAATGAAACAAATTTCGAATTCGTTACACTAACGCATATTAGGCACCGGCATGTCCATGGCCCAAAAGATCGCGTTGGTCAACAGCGTCGTGAACTCGGGCCACTCGAAATCGTCGGGATGTCCCAAACCGCTGTAAAACACGCGCGCGCCCTTGTATTCGCGGACCCATGTCAACGGCTCGGTCTGATCGGGAATCGAACCGGTCATCAATACCGTCGCGTCCTCGGCGACCGGACTCGTGTAGTACAAGGACCCGGTGCTGTGCCAGGGCTCCGGCGAAAGATTCGCGAGCACGGGATGCGACTCCATCTCAGGTACGATCCGCACGTCGGTCCCCAACTCGTTCGGCCCGTGATTGTGGTAATTGCCGCCCAGCACCTCCGCGTCGAACGCCGGCCATTCGGCGCGTCCTTCAGGCACTTTGAAATCCGGCGGATCCTTGTAGTTCATCTTGAAGGCATGGCTGGCGGTGCGCAGTCCAATGATTGCCCCGCCGCCATTGACGTAATCCTGAAGCGCGGCCATCTGCGTTTCAGGAAGGCCGAGCCTGCGGACGTACACAATTGCGACGTCCGTTGTCTCAAGTTCCGCCATACCCGGTATATCGGATTCGCCCTGGCCATGCAGAACGGTGCAGTAGAGTCCATGCTTCTCGCGCAGGTCCTGCGCAAACCGCGGCAAGGTCTCGTCCGCGCCGTAATGATCGTCGCTGACGATAAACGTCACTTGCGGCCGCGTATCCTGCGCAAAGCGAAACGCCGGTTGGTCCAACAGGTCGGTGCTCGTAAATGTGGGGCACCAGTATTGCTCGATATGCTCGATGACGAGTTCCGTGCCGCGCACGTGGCTGACCTTGGGCGGCATTTCGGGATTGTACAAGGCGTCGGTCATATCGCGCATGAGGGCCACGTTCTTGCCGAGGTAGACCATCTGCCGGATGCCGAAAGGCCTGCCGAGGATGCACATATTGGTGTGGACGCCGACGAGAATGACGTTCTCAATCCCGTGATGCTCGAGGTAATAGTAAACCTCCGCGCCTTCCCCTATCGCATCCTGGTCCGCAATCTCGATGGCGTCGTGCTGATGCGTCTGCGGACGCGTTCCCTCCTCCACGTTGCCTTCCCATCCGCCATCGGAATCGTCGACAGGCAACGGCGGCTCGCGGTCAGGGTTCAGATGGTTCCATTGCATCGGGACTGTGGTCTCGACCTTCGGCGCGTCGAGGCAACGCTTCCGCTGCGGCCAGTCTGCGTAATAGTCCGTGCAGCCGCTCGGTGCGTGAACGATCGTCACCCCACGCGCGCGCGCGGCCTTCAAGACTTCATTCATGCGAGGGGCCATCTCTGCGACGCGCGCCGCGACCACGTCCGCGCGGAGCGTATCCCACATGTCGCACACGATGATTGCCGTCTTCGCGGGATCCCAGTGGACCGTCTCGTAGGTAAAGTCGAGCCGGCCCTCCGGCGTTTCGGATCGGCTCCGCATGACAAGGTCAAGCGCCGCGGAGTCCTCGGCCCCGGCGAAGAATGGGACATACAGGACCGACACGACCAATAGGACCAGGAGTGGCATCGCGCGAAGCACAAGATCTTCAGTTGTCAATGCTATCTTAAACATCTTCCTCCAATCCCCAACAATCCGCAATCCGCAATCCCGCAATCCCGCAATCCCGCAATCCCGCAATCCCGCAATCCCGCAAT
>CAZWDH010000162.1:0-15675 GCA_964632865.1 uncultured Nitrospiraceae bacterium | reverse complement strand
GTCTTTCCGGTGCAAGTCCAGTGAGGAACGTCATGACGCCATCAAAGTCGAGTCGCAACGACGAAGGTGCCGCTCTCATTACGGTCTTGGGCCTATTGGTCGTGTTCATGATGTTGGGCACCGCCTGGGTCGGGTACATGATGATCGAACACCAGGAAACCGATTGGAAGGTCGAAGGACTTCATGCCAACTACGCGGCGCGCAGCGGTATCAATGCCGGTATCGCAGCCGTGCAGTCGGCCATCGCCGACGGGGCGTCGCCCAGCCTGAGCGAGCCGATCGACCTCGAGGTTCCTGTGTACCGGGAAAATACGGGCGCTACGGATGCTCCCCCGGAGGCGTCGGACCGGCGCGTATGCCGCGTTCGGGTGCAACTGCAGGACGAATCGGCCCGGGTGAATATCAATCATGCCCCACCCAACGTATTGCGCGAGATCCTCCAAGTCGATGGGGAGAAGGCCCGGCAAATTCGCAGCAGCCTTCCGCGTACCGATGGGGCCGAAGACGAGGGTGGCGAAGCGCGGCGGTGGTTCAGCAGCGTCGACGAATTGGTGACGCGCGGTTTTCTGACACCGGAAGCGCTCTCCGATGATTTGGCAGAGATGTTGACGGTGTACACCGTTCCGGATCCGGCGAACGCCGGCGGCTACATGAACGTCAACACAGCGCCCGCGCCAGTACTTCAAGCGCTTCTCAATATCACGCCGGATGCCGCCACCCAGGTCGCCAACGCGCGGCCATTTGGCGATGTCACGGAACTGAGTGCGGCGGCCGGGAAAGACCCCGCGACGTTTAACGTACGGCCTGCGCCCGACGCGCTCAATACACTTCCTCCGGAGCTGAGTTTTTCGTCGCGGTGCTACCGGATCTTCAGCACGGCGGAACTCGTCGATACGCAGGCGGCCGAGGGCGGCGTCCCGATGACAGCGGTGACAATCGAAGCGGTTGCGTGCGTGGACGATCAAGGCAATACCCGTATTATGTACTGGAACGAGTCAGGCGGGCGCGGTTCCGCGGAACCCAACCAGGAATCAGAGTCCGAGGCTCCAGCGGCCTAGGCGAGCGTTAGACCCAAGGGAGGATTACTGATCATGGCCACGAAAGGCGATAAGCCTGCGGCAGGCGGCATCAAACGGGTACCCCGCGGCACCAAGAAGGCCGGTGGCCGCAAAGCCACGGCGAAAGCCACCTTCGATCTGGATGAGGCCGCCGAAAGTGCCGAAGCGGCTCCCGTAGCGTCGCGCTCGTTCACGAGCAGCGGATTCTTCGCGACCGGCTTGGGCCCAATCCCGGAACGGGACATCACCGATGTGCTGCGCCAGCTCATCATGCTGCTCGACGCCGGCACGCCCCTGCTGAAATCGCTCCAGATTCTCGCGCAGCGCAGTGAACGGGCCCGGGTCCGCGCCTTGCTCGCCGACATCGGCAGCTTTGTGGAGAACGGCAACGCCCTCTGGCAGGCCTTTGAGCGGCACCCCAATCAGTTCGACCCGGTATTCATCAACCTGGTCAAAGCCAGTGAGGCGAGCGGTACGTTGACCACCGTGCTCAAACGCCTGATTGCCTACCGCGAACGCCGGGACATGCTGAGACGGCGCATGCGCGGCGCAATGGTGTACCCGTTTGTGCTGGTGGTGGTGTGCGTGCTCGTCTTGTTGTTGATCGCCAAGTTTGTCATTCCGCAGTTTCAAGAGATCTTTGCCAAGCTTGATATTGAGAACGATCTACCGTGGTTTACCACAGCCCTGATTTCGACGGTTGAAACCCTGAGTTCCTGGCAAGTTGTAGTTCCGGTCCTGGTCGCCCTGGTAGCGATCGTCGTCGTTTACAAAATCGCGGTGCGCGTCAGCCCCCTGTGGCGCATTCGTGCTGACCGGTGGAAGATGCGCATCCCGCGTATCGGCCATTCCATCGTTCGCAAACGGGCGGTTGTGGATTTCACCCGTTCCCTTTCGCTGCTCTTACGCAGCGGCCTTTCCATGATGGTCACGCTGGACCTCGTGCGAAACGTCATCCATAACAAAGCCATGGCCCACTCGCTTCAGGCGGTCCGCGACAGTGTGGAACGGGGCGAAGGCATTGAAGAACCTATGCGCAATGCGAAGGGCATCTTCCCGCCGGTCGTGGTGGACATGCTGGTCACGGGTGAGGAATCCGGCCAATTGGACGATATTGCCGAGCACATTGCCGAGACCTACGAGGAAGAACTGAACATTACCATCGGCACCTTGGGCGAAATGCTCCAGCCCATTTTGACCATTATCATCGGTCTCGTAGTGATGGTGCTCTTCCTGGCCCTGTTCGTGCCCATGATTACAATGCTGGAGAAAATCGGAAACACCGCGGGGAGCTAAGTACTCGTCTCCGTGTAGGACTGCCCCCGGGGGGCGTTGCGTTGCAGCGCCCCCCGGTCCTTTTGGTATCCTGCGGTCCTTCGGCAACGCGCCAGGGGGTCTGTTCGAGGCGCCTCTCCGTTGCCTGTGGCGGTTCAAGCAGGAGGGACTGATCCGTGACGATTGCGCAACTTCTCCACGAACGGGCGCACGAACTGGGCGATAAAACGTTTCTCATGTGCGAGGGCGAGGAATTGACCTACGCCCAAGTCAACGAGAATGCGCGGCGCGTGGCGGGTAATCTGGCCGCCCGAGGCATCGGCAAAGACGCCAAGATCGTGTTGCTGATGGGCAACTGCATGGAGTTTGTATCCGTCTTCCTCGGCGCGGGACGGATCGGCGCTGTGGTCGTTCCCGTGAATCCCATGTTGAAACCCGCGGAACTGGCGCACATCGTCAACAACTCCGACGCGGAAACGATCGTCACCATCCCCGAGTTTGCGCCCCTTCTCCAACAGGCGGGCGCGCTGTTTCCCCGGGTAACGCAGTTTTACGTCGTCGGCGGAACCTGTGAAGGCGCGGAGCCCTTCGACGTACTGATGGAACCCGTCTCCGGAGAAGATACGTTCGCCGCCGATGCGTCCGACGACGCGGCGCTCATCTATACCTCCGGCACCACCGGCCGGCCCAAAGGCGTCGTGTTGACGCACCGAAATTACTTGGCGAACGCGCGCATGCTCGTGCACGTGATTGCCATGGGACCGGAGGATCGATTTCTCCTGGTCTTGCCGCTCTTCCACGTGAACGCGCAGGTCGTGTCGATCCTCGCGCCGCTTATGGCGCGCGCGGACGTGGTCATCATGAAAAAATTCAATCCCTTTGGCATTCTCCCCGCCATCGAGACGTATCGAACGACGATCATGAGCGCCGTGCCGACCATCTACAACATCATCTGCCGCCTGATGCGCGCCGAACCCCGTGACATCAGTTCCATGCGCCTCTTCGCCTCGGGCGCGGCGCCCCTGCCCGAACACACCTACCTGGAAACGCAGGAAGTGCTCAAGAAACCCCTCGTTATGGGGTATGGCCTGAGCGAAGCGACCTGCGCCAGCGCCGCTGCGGACGACAGCGATCCCATCAAGTGGAACTCCGTCGGCCCTCCACTTCGTTACACCAGCATCCGTATCGTCGACGAGAACGGCATCGATGTTCCCTACGGGGACGTGGGCGAGATCCTGATTGCCGGGCCGACGGTCATGAAGGGCTACTACAAGGATCCCGAAGCAACCCGCGAGGTTCTACAGAACGGCTGGCTGAAGACCGGCGACTTGGGCCGCTTCGACGAGGACGGCTACCTCTACATTGTCGGTCGGCTCAAAGACATGATAATCCGTGGCGGCCAGAACATTTATCCCACCGAAGTTGAGAATGTGTTGTCGACCTACCCCGGTGTCGAGGAATGCGCGGTGGTGGGCGTCGAAGACGCGCAATGGGGACAGGAAGTTCTCGCCACGATCAAGGTTGCTGAGGGACAGTCCATCGACCCGATTACCGTGATGGACTACTGCCGGGAGCGCATGGCGTCCTATAAATGCCCTAGAATCGTTCGCTTCGTGGCCGATCATCCGAAGACCGCAACCGGCAAGATTAAGAAGGCGGAGATTGCGGAGGCATTCGCGACGGGAACGCTAACCTGACGCACAGGACCTTCGTTACAACCCGGTGCTGCCGTATGTTCAGGAAGTAATTTGATCAATAAAGAATGCCGCCCCCTCAATCGAGGGGGCGGCAGCGTTGTTCAAGACCGGTTCGTGATTCTACTGCTGCGGCGCCGGCCGCGCGCCTGGCGCCCCTCCCGTTGCAGCTTGGCTCTTCTGAAGCTCCTCATATTGCACCTTGGCCCGTTCGGCATCATCGACCTTGCTGCGCGCTTCCTCGATGAGCTTCTGTTTCTGTTCTGCGTCAGGCCCTTCTTGATCCGACACCACATTCAGCACGGTTTCCACGCCGTGATACCGGCTTATCGCTTCCTCGAACTTCTTATCCTCGACCAGCCGGTCGCCTTCGTCGATCATGTCTTGGGCCTGGTCCAGCACGCGCCGGATAATTCGGTTGATCATGCGGTTGGCCGTGTCCGTCGCGTCCTTGGCCGCCTGCGCCTGCTCGGGGAACTCAGGCGTGACCTGACCCGCGACAAGAATCGCCTTTTCATACAGGGCCAACGCATCTTCATTCTGCTCGGAAGCGAAACTCGCCTCGGCTTCCCGAAGAACCGCCTCCGTCGACGCCACGGTTTGGATGGCCAACTGCTGGCGCTCGTTCCGCTCGGTAATGGCCACCTGCGTCTCGTTGATCAGATTCGCCGCTTCCTCGTCGGCACGATCGTATTCCAGCGCGCGGGTAAACGCGCCCAACGCCAACTGCAGCGTCTCGGGGGCCGCGTCTGGCTCAGATGACTGGTTGAACAGTTCCTTGCCTTGATCGAGATAATGATTGGACAGCTTGCTCAAGATACGCTTGCGTTGAGTTCCGTTCATCGCCAATGCCGCGTCCCACTCCTGCACCGCGCGCTCGCGGGCCTCGCGGGTGCCGAACTCGTAAAACGCATCGCCAATCCGCTCGTACACGCTCTGGTTGGTCGAATTCAATTCCGACAGTCTGCGGTACGCCTTCTCCGCTTCGAGCAGATTCTTCTTTTCCGTCAGAAGATATTCGATCTCGCTGACAAAATACGACACCACCGATTTGCCCGACGGGTCCATATCGCTGGTGTCACCCTCCGTCCGAAGGACGGTGTACCAGCAGTCCGCCACGGCGACGACGCCCTTCTCGAAAAAGGCCTGCCCGCCCTGCGTCATGAACCCTTCGTAGCCCCGGCCGATCTGGTAGTCCGCAAGAATCAAGGTCTTCGCATCGTCGAAAAACTGCTGCTTCTCACGGAAGTACAAGGTTGGATTCCGGACGTACTCAAGATGCTTCGGCCGGGACGTCATGTGGTACGTCTTCAGATGTTCGTCGATATCTTCACTGATCTGTTCCAGAAGCCGCTGGCTTTGGGCGTCATGCTCGAAGGAGAACGGCAACATGACGTCCGACACCAGCCCGGCAAGAACGCCCATTCGATAGCTGAAGTAGCTGCCTACGCCGTACTGACGCACCTCCCGAAGGATCTGGATTTCGGTGCCAACCGCATTGATGGCTTCCATTCGCGAACCCATGGGAACGCCCGCCAATTCGCTGCGGTAATTCACAGCGCCTCGCAGCACCTCCGACTCATAACTGATATCGGCGTTTTTGAACGGATTGTTGTAAAGCTGGCTCAGCACTTGAAAGGCTGTGGCCACAATGGATTTTTGTGCTGTGGGTCCCCATGCGCCTGCTTCTGTGGCGACAAACCCCAGACTAATTCCGGTTACGATGATGAACTTTGTCAAGAACCTGCACGTCATGGTCTACCTCGTTCGTTTCGGGCTTCATACCCAAGCGCGACTGCGGTTTTGTTTCGTTCCAGCCCCGCGCACGCGACCAGTGCCGCGCACTACGCAGGGGTAATCCCCGAATCTCAATGGTCCAGACCGCACTTCCACCGGACTCATCCAACCCAACGCTAGATACCCGGACCTGACGGAATCCCGGCGATCTTCGCAATCGTTCATGATTTCTCGCCGGTGCCTACGAGCTGCTTATCCGCCAGTCGATAGAAGATTATCATACCCCATCTGCCGACTTGAAATCCTGTACCACCCCTTACGCCTGCCGCGTGACACAGTGTACCCCGGGAACCCAACATCGGCCCACCCGCATTGCAACGCGTACTCCGATGCGCTTCGGTTCCCCTAACCCTCTGCCAAACAATAGCATATGCCTCGCGGGCCGTCAACAAACGTGCATCGGCGGATGAGCCAACAAATCGCGCGGGATTTGTACCCCCAAGGGGCAAATCCCGCGCAATGTGTAGAGTGCCGACCGGCATGGATACGTCCACCCCGGCTAGAAGGTTGTTATGTTCAGCCCGTCATACAGGGGATCGTTCGGGTAATACCAGAACCGCGGCTGGTACGCCGTCCCCGGAAGCCGGTTTCCGCACCACGGCGGGACATTGAGCAGCGGCCAGTTGTCGTATACGTTGGCCTGAAGAAACAGCACGAAGTCCTGCGTGTACGGCAATTCGACACGGAAGAAGTCGTTCTCGTACTTCTTGGCCTCCACGTGACCGTCGAGATATAACACGTTTCCGCCGCTTGGCTCGTGGTTCATGACGATCCGCCCGTTTTCCGTAAACGAGTCAAACATGACCGGAATCTGCGAATCGGCGACGGCGCTGTTGGCGGGGTTGTTGATGTCGGTAATAAACAGCCGGCCCGCGCTGATACGCGTGCGGTAGAAGGTATTCCCGCCGCCAGGGCCGTGCCCGCCGAAAACGCTGAGATCGCGATTCATGAAGTTGGTTTCGCCGAGCCACATCCGCCGGTAGATCTCGTCAAAGAGGAATAGCCCTTGCTCCTCCGTCACGACGGCATATGGCAAGTAGGTGTACATCTGGCTCGTCATGCATTCCCAGTCGCTGCGCAAGCCCAGCAGCCGAACGCGGCTCCAAAACTCGGGATCGCCGTCGAGCGGGTCCGACGAAACGCCGTTGAAGAATTCCGGCGTAATGTGCTCCGGGGCGAACGTTTCATCCTGGTACCAGCGATCCCGGTCGCTCGGGGTGTGGGCGCCCAAGCCCGACGGACACACCAGCACGCGGACGTCGGTCAGGTAATCCGGGTAGATGGATTTCGCATCCATAATGAAATTGTTGCGCACCATCTGCATCGGATAATTAAAGGTCGGATTCGGCGGAATGTATTGGGCCTCGCCCCAGAAATGGTTCGGCGCTCCCGGGGGGTATGCATCCGAACTTTCGTTGGCGTACATCATGAACGCCAATCCCATTTGCTTGAGGTTGTTCTGGCAACTCGCCTTTCGTGCCGCCTCGCGCGCGCGCGCCAAAACCGGCAGTAAGAGTGCCGCGAGGATACCGATGATGCTGATCACCACGAGCAGTTCGATCAGCGTGAAACCTCGTGAATACCGCTTGCGCTTCATAGCAATCGCCCCTTCCTGATATGTCGTGCCAAGACGGACAGCGCGCCCCGCACGTTTCGCACCGCAAGGCAACCACGGCCAGAACCGTTTATTGAGTTCATCCTCAGCCTATCACTGGGGCGCAACGCTGTCAACGATTTTCCAAAGAAACTCCCAAATTACGAGATGCGCCTGTCCGCGCCGTCAGCGGATATTGACCGCCATCTTCACCTTGTGATAGCATTCCGCTTCGCGGTGGGCGACTAGCTCAGGTGGTTAGAGCGCCGTCTTCACACGGCGGAGGTCACTGGTTCGAGCCCAGTGTCGCCCACCATCTAAACAACCTCGTACGAATAACTTACCGCGCCAAAACGCTTGTCTTCTGAAGCGCGTCCCCCGAAACGGTTCACCCTTCTTCGCGCGCATCGTCCAGCTCACTTGGTGAAATTGCATCAAAACTGCGAATCCGCATCCGGGTCTGCTTGGAAAAGCTTTCGAGATCGTCGTCCGTCAACAGGCCCATTCTGCGCATGATGAAAAGCTGCTCCTCTGCAGTCGAGCGCCGGAAATCGCCGAAAGCGTTTCGAGACTCCTTGTCGCGTTCCTTGAGCAGCGTATACACGCGGTCATACCGATCGAGCGCGGTTTCATCGGTTGCATTGGCCGCCTCCACCAACTCGTCCTGCACACGCGCGCAGAAACGCTCAAGCAATTCCGCATGCACACGCTTGAACTGACGCCAGTCCGATTCCGGGATGCGTGATGTCATAGCCAATCCCCGCGCTTACTATGAATCATTCGGTGCGCTAGCCGTTAGCGATGGTATCTTGCTTCGCATGTCTAGCATCCAGACTTTTGGCGTAGACAAATTCGGGATCGAGCTCGGCCCCGCAGTCCCACTCGACCGTGTCAAAAGCGACTCGAACCCGCTTGAAGGCCTTGGGATCCTTCAATCGTTGGAAAACGCCAAACTCCAGGAACGGCTTCATGTCCAGTGTACCGCGTTCGCCGTTATCGAAATCGATGATAAGCAGGTAGTCTTCTTCTGGGACCACGTTTTTGACCGGAAGACACTCGTCGTTAGGCCGATGATTTCTTCCGGATCCCAATCGGCTTTCGAGAGGGTCGCTTCACGATCGGTATCCCTGACTCTCGTTCCTGCCTTTGCAGGTCCTTGGTAATCCGCTTCAAATCGTAGTTTAGGGCCTTGGCGTGGGCATCGCGGTGGCGCCGGATCTCGTCAATGATTTCATCTTTGTTTGCGTTTGTCATCCGTCAATTCCTCGGGCGTGCAGATCACTGGGGGTTCGTAACCCGCGTCTCGGCACGCGCGCTCGATGGCTTGTCGCATCGTTGCGTTCGCAATGTGCTTATAGTTCCAGGTCAGCAAGTACTCTACTCCGTGGACCGCTGCGACGGCAATGTGAAGAGCATCTTCTGCAGCCGTCCTTGGTAAAACTCCTCGCTTGATGAATTCCTCGGCAAGTTCTCCTGCGTCGTCGGTAAGCCCCAATCGCGGAATTCCCTCCAGAAACGCTGCTCGCTCTTTAGCCGCGCTCGCGTCTCCCTTCAGCGACTCGTTGACAACGAGTTGAGAGACGAACAGATCGTATGCTTCCGCCCAGAGTTCGAACCATTGCCGTGTGACTTGCTGCCGTCCGACGACAAGTAGATCGCGGCTCGGCCGGGAAGTCGCGTAACCGACCACACTCGTCTCCAGATAGACTGCGGCTCTTGCCATTTGTCTTCCTTTTTGGCCCAATAAGGACTTTTTCCTCTCTCTACAATACTACAAACTCGGTATGCACTCGAGCACCACGCCACACAACCTCTTCACCATAGCCTGCAGAACGCCCCGAAAAGCGCGTCCAGATTTTCACCCGTGAGGCCACCAGTGACGATACAGAGTCCTTCGGGTTTCAGTTCCGCGCAGAGTTCGAGCACTTCGTTCGCGGGGACGAAGACATAGAGGGATCTGCCGCGTTCCTGGATCTTCTTGAACATGGGGATCCAGGCCAGCGCGGAAGGCGAGCCTTCGCCGGGCGTGAACTGGATGGCCTGGATGTCGGGCACTTCGAGCAGGGCGTCGATGTGGCGGGCGGCGCCAGGGCCGTCGAGATGAAAAACGGCTCTGCCAATGGCGGCGGACTGGCGCGTGATGTCGGGGAGGCAAATGCTGTTGAACTGCTCCGGGCCGATGAGGAAGTTGAAGTCGCAGGCGGGCACGTAGTAAGGCCGGTTCGACCAGATTTCGAGCCAGTGGATAAGGCCGGCGCCGTGGCCGTGGGCAATCCGGTAGAGCGTCGTGAAGGCCTCGTGCCAGGCGGGATAGATGGCATCGATGGCTTCCCGCACGATTTCCGGACGCGTGATGACATCGAGACAGAGCGCCCCTGAGCCTCGCAGGTTTAACAGCACGTCGGCGGATGCGCCGAGGTCCGGCGTGCAGACGAGATAGCGCCCGGCCGCATCCTGCGCGGTCAGGTCGGTTAGTTCCCGCAGCGTCTTCCACCAGAAGTTAGACTCGTCGAGCTGCCAATCCGGCGCGTTCGACCAATCGTCATCGATGAAGGCGTGGGTCCACGCCGTGTCCGCGCCGAATTCCAGCTTTCCACCCAATATCGCGCCTAGAAACACCGGGCCGAAGTCGGTGCGGATGTACGGGAGCTTGTCGCCCACGCGATGAATCTGGCTCAGGTCTTCCAGCTTCGCGTCGAGCCACGCGGAAGGGTCCGATAGAAGGTCCAACCGGCGCGTGATAGGCCGCCCCGGTTTGCCGTTCGCCGCGCCAAGAAACAGCGGGCGGTCGATCGCGTCGTGATTCCACCACGCTTCAAAACGGTTGGCGATGCTCGGGAACTCTTCGCAGAATTCAATCGGTTGGGAAGCGATGGCCTCCAAGCCCTTTGCCCATGCGGCAAGTTCGCCGACTGATTTGTCGAGCAGATGATCGGTCGTGTCCATAAGATCCCCCTTAATCCGGAGTCCAGGAGCCTCAGTCTCGCCAGACTTCCGCAGACGCACTCTCCCCCCGAGCTCGCCCGCGGTCCCTTCATGGTGTTGTATTGGCGTCCGGTGAGTCAATTCGAGTGACCGTGTGGTTTTGATCGGAACCATGACGCCGTGATAAGGATCCGCAAGGGTGCCGAGTAATTTGATCGGAAGGAGGCCGCGAATGCATGGAGAAGACAACGCAGCCTTTCAGTTGCTGGATGAGATGCTGGCGACCACGAATACTTCCGATTTTCTGGTCTTCTCGTTCAACGATTCACGGCTGCTGATCTTGGGCAGTTTCGATCTCGTGTACTATCACGAGATCGAAATTGTCTTCGAAGGTGTATCGTATATAGGGTTGCCTGCCTCCTTCGACCGGCCGCGATTGCGGTTCGCCACGCCCGACGAAGAGCGATTATTCGCGTTCCTTGGCCTGGATGATCGCGATCGGGTCTACGTGGTCGAACCGGATTCGGAGTCGGGCGAAGGGAAGCATTACGTCGTGGCACAGCGAGTGGTGGCCCGCAAATGCATGGTTTACCATTACCAACGAGAAGACCTGAAACCGGGCGAGGAAATCGCACCGTGGGTTCACCAGTCGGAAAACGGAGGATAGACAAGATGCTGGGAAGGCGAACTGCGATGTATGGGTGCTTGATTCCGATGGCGGTATGCTTCGCCTTTTCCGCTACGGCCCAGTCTCTCGCGGTTCGCGTCGTCATCGAGGAGGACGTCTATTCCTTTACCCCGCCCGACAACGGGTCCGGCCCCATGTGGAGTTACGGGTGCACCACCATAGTCCGGCTCGGCGACCGCGTGGTTGTCAGCGAGATGGAAACCGGCGATGGCGTTCCGCGCCTGTGCAACACGAAATGGAAACTGGCGGAACGCTCGGAGGAAGGCTGGGAAGTCTTCGCGGAAGCCGACGGCTACCGCCAGCGGGAGCCTTGCGTGTTGGCGACCTTTTCCGACACCGAAATCTTCTTGAATGTGAATGATTCCATCATGCCGCCGGGCACGGAGTATGGTCCCTGCGAGCCGCACCTGCTCGCCTTCGACATCAACAACGTCGCGGAACCGCGCAAGCTGATGCCGGAATGGGCAGGCGAAACGTACTTCACGGACCACTCGTACCGCGGGTACGCGGCGGACCGGGCGAACCGGGAATTGCTCATGCTCAACATCAACGCCAAAACCAGCACGGAACATTGGGCGTTGCTGACGGCCGCTGGCGAGACCCTCGCGAACGGGGGCATCGATTTTCCCATTCGCGCCTGTTATCCCCAGGTCGCCTTGAAAGACCGCGCGGGATACGTGCTTGCCATCGGCGATATCGTGGAGCCCAATGAGGAATGGCGCCAGTACAAGTTCGAGCAGACGGGGGCCAAGTGGGACTACGTGTTCCGCATTCTTTACTTCACCTCGACGCCGGATCTCACGAAGCAGGATTTTGGCGAACCCATCGAGATCGCGAACGTCGACAAGACCGGCGGCCACATCTCCAACCAGGATTTGTGGATCAGTCCCGACGGCGAAGCGTACATCATGTATACCGAGCGCGAAGTCGCGTCCGCCCTCATCCGCGACAAGTTCGTGCCGGACGGATCGCTGGTCAGTTCACTGCACCTGGCCATTGTGAAAGATGGAGAGGTCGTCCAGCGCAAAGTGCTCGTCGAGGGCACGGAGTCGGTCCAGCCCGGCCACGCGCGGTTCCAGGTCGCGCCCGACGGAAAGGTCTACGCCCTGCTCCACATCGGCGGCGCGGAACATCCCAACCAACTCATGCAGATCTACCCGCTGGTCGACGAACCGCCCACCGTATCGGTGCCGTTCAAGCAGCCATTTGCGTCGTTCCTTCTGGCAACCGTCCGTGCCGGGAACGAACCTTCCAACATCATCGACGTCTTCGGCCACAGCACCTCGGGCACGACGCTGTCGTATGCCGAGGTGGCGATCGAATAGACCAATCATTGTCGTCATATGGAGTGCGGCCGCTTGCGGCTGCTTTCACAGAGCGGGCTTGCCCGCGGCGCAAGGTGGGTATTCTCAAGCGCTTAAGCAGACTCACAGATGAATCATGGTTTGACTCGTTCGTTCTTCGTGGTCGCTTATCTGTTGCTCGCCTGCGCACTAGTCCTGACCGCTCTCTCTGGATGTCAGCGGCGAGATCCGCGATTCAAACTGCGTGACGCCATCCTAGCCGATGATTACGATCGCGCACGTTCTCTCGTCAGTAGTGGAATCGATGTAAACGAAGTGCATTTGTCTGGATCTCTCTTTGGCGACGCATGCTTGAGGAGTTCAGCGCCACTGTGCGCAATGTTGATCGAATTCGGAGGCGACGTGAACAAACCTCAAACAAATTCGGAAGTATATCCAATTCATCTCGCGGCGTTGTCCGGTGACGCGCAAAAAGTCTGGATGTTGCGAAACCACGGAGCGGATGTGTTTGTGCGAAACGAGAGTGGTCAAACCGCCCTGTTCTACGCCGCATGGGCGGGATCGTCCGATGTGATTAGCATATTGGCGAATTGGGGTCTTGACGTGAATGCGGAAGATAAGGACGGCGATACGCCGCTATTGGCTCTAGTTGCAGACCTGGAAGGGTTTCGTCAACTCGTGCAAGACTTCAATTCGACCCAGGACGACGATTCTGATCGAATCCTTGACGCGGATACAGAAATACGGGAACGCTTGGATGCCATTCGAACCCTTGTCGCGTGGGGCGCCGACATCAATGCCGTGAACGATGCCGGCGAATGTGCGCTATCCTTGGCCGAGGCGGCGAACGAAACATCATTAACGGAAGTCCTGGTCGAGCTTGGGGCCGTCTCGCCAGCGGCGAGTGAGAACACACAAGCTAATCACCGACCTTAGCTGTTGGATAAACGAACCTTATGATGTCTGATTCTCGCAATAGAGCCGAAAGAAAACTTGCCTCGTAAACGGCGAGGGCAAGCCCTCGCACTCCATACGGCGCCTACACGTCCTCCCCGCAGGCGCGTAGCACCGTGCGTTGCACCTGGTAATCGTGTTCCTTCGAATAGGCGAACTCGGCGCTTCCCTTGACGCAGGCGGCGAGATCGGCGAGGTCGCGGGCATGGCGGGGGAGGTCGGGCAGTTTGATATCGCTCCACCCCTTCTCGTAACCGCCGGCCGCCTCGCTGAGGTACATGCGGATCTTCGGCGGCTCGATCGGTTCGAGGATGATCTTGCCCTTGGGACCGACGATCTTGAACCGGCGCGTCGGAAAGGCCGCGGGTTCCAGCGCGGCCACTTCCACCGCGGCCATGGCGTTCTCGTATTCGAGGACCGCGAGGCAGTTGTCGGCGAGACCTTCTTCGGTCGGTGCGTCGTGCCGGAGGAAGGGCGTGACCTTCTGCGGCGGCCCCATGATGACGCAGATCATGTCGATGAGATGACAGCCCAACTCCAGCATGATGCCGCCGGGGTGGATCGCCATCTCGGCGCGGCGGTCCGCGCTGAGGCCCGTGCACATGCTGGCCTGAATGCTGTACACATCACCGAGCCAGCCTTCGCGCACGGCCTGCCGGATGATGTCAAAGCCCGGATTGTAGCGGTACATGTAGCCCATTTGAACGATGAGGTTCTTCGCCTCCGCCGCGTCGAGCAGGGCTTTCCACTCGATGAGCGAGGTGCCGGGCGGCTTGTCGATGTGGAGATGTTTGCCTGCGTCGATAGCCGTCCGTCCGTACTGCAGCAGGCGCGTGACGCCGGTCTCAACCACGACGACCTGGATCGTGCGATCGTTCAGCAACACGTCTTCCGTCACCCAAGGCAATCCTTGCAGGATCGGCGCATCTTTCTTCGCCTCGCGGATGGCATCGTCCGGTTCACAGATTCCGACCAGCTCGAAATCGTCGGATTTGAGGATCTCTTCCAACACATCCAACGCGTGGGAATGGTCAATCCCAATCATGCCGCATCGAACGGTGACTCGTGCGCTCGGAGCCGCCGCGGCCGAACCGGCGAGGCTCACCGCCGCGGATGCGGCCAGTGTCGATTGGAGAAACGTACGTCGGTCCATCATGTTCGCTTTCCCTCCTTTACACCACATCCGGCACGGCCCACGGCTCCCGGTACTCCCGTTTCACCAACGCATTGGCCTCGGCATCGTCCACGAAACCCTCGGTGTCCGGATCAATCGTCAAGGTCCGCCCCACGCGATACGCCACGTTGCCGTAGTGCGTCAGCAAGGTTGAGTAATGTCCTTCCTCGATGTCCGCGTTTGGCCGTTCGCGCGTACGCATGCAGTCCACGAAATTCGCGATGTGCTGTTCGTTGGCGGGCGCGAAGCGTCCCGGCTGAATCTTGACGGATTGGCCGTCCGCATCGAAGACCTGCCAGCCGCCGCCCATGCGTCCGAGAAACATGAAATCTTTCGTGCCGTAGATGTCCACGCGCGTGCCGCTGAACGGCCAGTTCGGCAATTGGTCGGTCTCGCGCAGTTCGAATGGCGTCTTGCGCATGTAGGGTGACCACAGCGTCTGTTCCAGGACCATTGTCAGCCCGTCGAATGTCCAGTTGATGGATTGCGTGTCCGGCGTTTCGCGCCCGTCGTCGAGCACATACAGGCCACCGGTGGAACTGACCGACTTCGGCAAGGTGCGCCCCGTCATCCACCGCGCGATGTCGGTCTGGTGGACGCCGTCGTTGCACACGTCGCCGCCGCCGTAGCGCCAAAACCAGTGCCAGTGGTAATGGAAGTGGTTCTCGTTGTAGGGCCGCTCCGGCGCGGGACCCAGCCACATATCGTAGTCTACGCCTTCCGGCACCGGCGCGTCGGCATGTTGTTCCAGCGGATCGCGCAGCTTGCTGTTCATGATGCGGACAAAGTGGATGTCGCCCAGCGCGCCGGACTGCACGTAGTCCAGCGCCATGCGGATGTATTCGGCGCTGCGGTTCTGCGTGCCGACTTGCACAACGCGTTCGTACTTCCGCGCCGCCTCCACCATCTTCCGGCTTTCCCAGATGCTCTGGGACGTGGGCTTCTCGACGTATACGTCCTTGCCAGCCTGACAGGCCATAACCGTCGCCGGGGCGTGCCAATGGTCCGGCGTCGCGATGGCAATGGCGTCCACCTCGGGGTCATCGAGGATGCGGCGAAAATCCTGCACGCACTGCGGACGCTGCCCGTTGATTTCCTCGATGAACTTCACGCGGCTTGGAAACAAGCGGCTGTCGGGATCGGCGAAGTACCGACTCTCCACATCGTCGCGACGGGCGATTTCCTCGAGTTCCGCGCCGCTGATGCCGACGA
>CAZWDH010000161.1:14031-15748 GCA_964632865.1 uncultured Nitrospiraceae bacterium | reverse complement strand
GACAGGCCGCGAGTACTTTCTCAGGCTGCTCGATGAGATCGTTGGTCAATCCATAGTAGCCGCGCAGCTTGTCACCAATGATGTCCAGCGGCGCTTTCAAGATTCCGCCGATGGCCGATACGGTGCCGCTCTGTTGGCGCAGCAGTTCGCCCTGCCCGCCGAGGGCCATGAAATAATGCAGCATGGCCATGCCGCCTTTGAGGAACGAGAGATTGTTCCGGAAGGTGGAAGGCTCGCCGATGGGCACCACATCCTTTGACACGCGCGGCAGCCACGTATTGAACAGGTAGTCGGTGGGATCGGCAATGAGCGCGTCGTACTCGTCGGCCCGCATGAAGGACTGACTCTCCGCCGGCTCCCGATACTGAAACCCCGTGTCCGGCGATACGTCCACGCCCGGCGCGCCGAAATATTTCAGGCCAATCGCCTGGGTGAGCCCCGTCCACACGTAGACCATGTTGCCCACAACCGCGTCCCAGTCGAAGTCCGCCGCGCATTTCCGCGCGGCCTCCAGCGCGGGCTCGAACTCGTGCGTGACCTGCTGGCAGTTGAACCCCGCGTACTTGGCGGCGAACTCCGCGACGAAGGGTCGAATGGGAATCTTGTCCGGCTTCTCGTTCCGCATGGCGGTCGTGTAACGCCACAACCGTTCCTGATACAGCCGTTCCATGTCCGATGGCATCGCGCAGGCCCCCCTGGCATGAGAAGACGCATGGCGTTAGTCTGCCACGCACTCCCCCGAATACTCTCTCCGGCAATTCCCCTGGCGGCCGTCTCCCCACGGCGCGCGCCGATTGCCGCTATATTGACGATAGCAGGTGAACGGTGAATCGTCAATTCGGGCGCATGGCCGTACGTGGAATCAACCGAGCGAGAACGCCACGTACGCGTCGCCCGTGGACGTGCCCAGTTTCCCCCCGCCCGTCGCCGCGATAACGACAAATTCTCGTCCGTCCGCCTCATAAATCGCCGGCGGCGCGTATCCGCCAAAGGGAAGTTCGTGCTCCCACAGCACCGCGCCGGTCTCGGCGTCGAAGGCGCGAATGAGGTTGTCCGGCGTGCCCGCGCAAAAGACCAGGCCCCCGGCCGTCACGCTCGGACCCCCGAAGTTTTCAGCGCCCGTGTCGTCTTCGCCCCAAATGGCCAGCTCGGGGTAGTATCCCAAGGGAACCTGCCAAACCAACTTGCCGCTCGCGAGGTCAAGACAGTTCAGCGTGCCCCAGGGCGGCTCGCAGCCGGGATACCCTTCGTGGTCCAACAGCTTGGGATACCCGTTGTGCGTGTAACGGACGGGACCATGCGCCGGAGATTCGTTCCGCAATCCCTCCGGCACGTCGCGCAGGAAGATGTAATCGATCAACGCGTCCACATCTTCATCCGACACGGTGTCCGGGATCGCGGGCATGGCGTTGCGGCCGGATTTCAAGAGCGCGCGGACCTCGTCATCGTTCGTGCGTCGCGCGAGCCCATGCAAGGGCGGAGCCATGCCCACGCCGAACCTATCCGGCCCATGGCATTTCACGCAGTGCATGTCATAGACCTGCCGGCCCGGCGTGGGCGGCGCGTTGGGGTCATGCGCGATGGGGTCCGGTTGAAACACGGTGACGATCCACGGGATGTTGTTCGCTGACACATACAGCCGGCCGCTCCGCGGATCGAAGGCGGCGCCCGTCCACACCCCGCCGCCAAGAATTCCGTACAAAACGGTCGGCTTGTT
>CAZWDH010000161.1:0-14021 GCA_964632865.1 uncultured Nitrospiraceae bacterium | reverse complement strand
TCTCCTCGAACGCCGCGAAGTACCCCAGGTTCGCGTTGGCGATCGCATTCAGCACATGCTCCCGCGCTTCCGGGGTCCGGTTGGTCACGTCCGCTTCTGTGAACGCCTGACGCGCGAAGGGTTGAGGCAGTTCCGGCGCGGGCTGATACGGCCAGGTGCGTTCGCCGGGCAGCCGCGATACCGGCGCCCGGCCCAATCGAAAAGGGAAGAGGGGTTCTCCCGACACGCGGTCCAACAGCAGCGTGTTGCCCAGTTTGGTCACTTGCGCAACCGCGTCTACCTTACGGCCCTGCCAATCGAGGCTCACGAGATTCGGCGGCGCGGGGATGTCCAGGTCCCAGATGTCATGCCGGATCTCCTGAAAATGCCAGCGACGCTCGCCGGTCCGCGCGTCGAGCGCGATCACGCAATTGGCGAAGAGGTTTTGTCCCGTGTGCGTGTTGCCCGCGAAATTCGGTTTCGGCGACCCGGTCGACACGTACACGATGCCGCGCTGTTCGTCCACCGCAATGCCGCCCCAACAGTTCGCGCCGTCGCCCGGTTCGGACCACGTGTCGCCGCCGTACGCATCGGCATTGGGAACGGTCTCAAAAGTCCAACACCGTTCGCCGGTCACCGCGTTGTATCCGAACACGTCCCGAAGGAACCCGGGAACGATCACGATGTCTTCAAACACCGCCGCCGCGACCCGCACTTCGCCCGAGATCACGCGACCGCCGTCGCCAAAGTTAGAGATTGGTTTACCACTTGCCGGATCGATCGCCCACAGGTCGTTGCCGGAGTTCACAAATAGGCGCGGAGCTGCCGCATCGTTCCCCGGCCAGATCGTGAGACCGCGAAACGCAGGTCGCCCCTCCGGTTCGAAGCGCCACTGTTCTTCCCCCGTCGCGGCATTCACCGCAACCAGGTTCTCGCCCGAGGTCGGCGCGAACATCACGCCATCGACTATGATCGGATTGCACTGCACGTTGCCGGGACCGTCTTTCGACCGGTACTCCCACGCGAGTTTCAGTTGGCTCACGTTCTCGCGCGTGATTTGCTGTAGCGACGAGTACCGCGTGTTGTGCAGATCGCCGTGCGACCGCTGCCAGCACGCGAACGTTTCGTCCGGCACCGGCAAGGACGCGGTCAGCGTCTCCGGCTTCGCGGCGGGAATGATTTGAAATTCGGGCAAGGCCGCGCGCCGAAGCGGGTCCTCCACCTCGGGTGTGATACGGAGTGCGCTGGTCTCGGACAGGTCGTCAAAGTTCCAAAGCTGCAAGGTTTGATCGTCTTCCGCAAGTGGCGCATCGGAAACCGAAATCGGGCGGACGCCCCGCGAGATTCGCACGTCGTCAATCTCGCCATCACAGAAGAATTGTCCTTCCACCAACCGGCCCACCGCGATACCACCCGGATTCACCGGCAGATTCTTCGACTGCACCGCTTGCTCGGCCACCATCTCGCCGTCGACGTAGAGTCGTATGCGGTCCGGTTCGTAGTGCATGGCAACCTGATGCCACGACCCATCGCACAGATTCACGTTCGTACGCGTGTGATCCGGTTCCAATCCCGGCGTGTAGACGCTCAGATTCCCCGAGCCCGCTTCCGTGAAGATCTCCCAATGCGCGCCGGATGCCTTGGTATCGTTGGCGACGAGAATGTTGTAGCTCGCGCTGCCGCGGAGTTTCGCGCGCAGTTCGACCGTGATCGGCGGCGTGCGATAGACATCCGAACCCTCCGCCACGATCCCGCCGGACAGCGCCTTGCCGAACGCGGGGGAGAGGCTCGCCACACCCGCCGCGCCGGTTTCCCGGCCTACGCGCAAGGGCGGACGTGGCCCTACGTCCTTCCCCTCGAGTTGCGCGACCAGCCACTCGAGACCATCGAGGTTATCCGCCAGCGTTTCCTCTGCGTCGTCCATCGTGTGACCGAGGACGCCAATCGGCCCGGTGTAACCACTCTCCGCGATAGTCCGCAGCATCTGTAAGTCGAGTTCGCCGTTCCCCAACGGCAGTATCTTGTCGCCCGTCTGGTCGCCGCCGCGTTTCATACCGTTGAGATTCAGGCACAGCAGGTACGGCTTCATCGCTTCCAGCAGTTCCGGAAACCGGTCGATGTGCCCATGGCCGTGATGAAGGTTGTACACGAGCCCCACGTTCGGCGCGTCGAGCGCTTTCAGGATCTCGATCTGATTCTCCGGTTCCCCGAACCAGCCGCCGTGGTTATAGAGTCCGACCGTACACCCAATCTCCGCTGCCGCCGCGACGATCGGTCGCAACGCTGCCACGTGGTCGCGCACGCGCTGCGCATGTTCCTCCGGCGTGCATGCAATCTCGCCGCCATGCATGCTGACCCAAAGTTCCGTCTGCACCTTGTGCCGCTTCAGCGCGTCGAGGATCGCCTTCGCCTCGTCGTTCAACGCGCCGGGGAACCAGAAGGCCTGGAGCTTGATGCCCCACCGGTCCAGCGTTTCGATCTCCTCGTCGAAGGTCGGGATATGCTCCGCCCGCCAGTCGTAGGCCAGCATGGAAATACCCAGCCGCGACAACATCTCCGCCCGCGCTTCCGGCCCCCGTTTCTTCGAGTCGAACGGCACAACACACCACGCCACCAGATTGTCGCGCTCGAAGATCGCGGTGTTGGGCGGATCACTCGTGGCGGGTTCCTGGGCGTAGCTAGCGAGTGTTGACCCCAACAGAAGAGCTGCAAAAAACACAGCGGCAGACATTCTCATCATGAATGCTCCGTGATTGGGCTGCGCCGATCCAGACCGGCATAGACAGCCTGCATGGAAACCAAAGCTACGATTGTCACCAGGAGGAGAGTATACCCATTGGGGACTGGAATTGCGCATTACGCGCCGAAGTTTGTCGGTATCGGTATCGGTATCGCTATCGCTATCGGTATCGAGAGCGCTTAGCGCCCCCACTTCGATTCCGATCCAGATCCCGATACCGACAAGAGAGTGTGACGCCGCCGCTCATCCACGATTCTAATCTTCGTATCGTTCCACGATCTCTTGGATCGCGTCCCGCAAGTAGCGGACTCCCTCAAAGGAATCCGTTGATTCTCCTGTAATGGTCAGTTCGCCCTCGCGGCCTTCGCGGACGGTGTGCTTCTTGGTTTCGACCCTGGCCAGGTGCATCGCGAGTTCTGCTTTCAGTTCGAAAACTGTATCCATGTTCGCGAGCGCCAGACTGGTCGTTTCACCGGGGTCGTCAACAAGGTTGTAGAGTTCGATTCGATGCGGATCGTAAAACTCGATCAACTTCCAATCTCCCCGCCGCACCGCAGCCCCCGGTTGCTTCGATTTCGAGTAGTGGGGGTAGTACCAGAACAAGGGCCGCTCGCCGAGCTTCCCCGATCCGTTGAACAACGGCGCGAGATCGACCCCGTCCAGTTCGTCGGTGGACACCGGCCCCAGTCCCGCCGCATTGACGAGCGTGGGGAAAAGGTCGGTCCCGATAACCGGTTCCTCGCAGGTGGCGCCCGCCGCGACACGTCCCGGCCAGCGGAGGATCATCGGCACGCGAATCCCGCCTTCGTAGACCCAACTCTTACTCTCCCGTAAGGGGGCATTGGTCGTCGATTCGTCGGCGCCACCGTTATCGGAGAAGAACACCACGATCGTGTCATCCGCGAGATCCAGCCGCTCCAGCGTTTCCAAGACGCGTCCCACGTTTTCATCGACCTTTTCCACCATCGCCGCGTAGGTCGGGTCGACGCCCGTGTCGCGTCCCTCGAATTTCTTCGTGTACTTCTCCACCAACTCCGCCGGCGCCTGCAACGGCGTGTGTACGGCGTAGTAACTCAGGTACAGAAAGAACGGCTTCTCCTGATTCTGCTCGATAAACGCAATCGACTCGTCCGTGAGACGGTCCGTCAGATACTCGCCCGGTTCGCGACTCGCAAGCGTGGGAATTGAAGGATTCCAATCCTGCCCCGGCTTCTCGTAGGGATCGAAATACGAGGGCGGACTGCCGTGCGTCCACCCCGCAACGTTGACATCGAACCCGTGGTCCTCCGGCCAGAACCCTTGCTCGCCCAGGTGCCACTTCCCGATACTCGCGCTCACGTATCCCGCCGGTTTCAAGGCCTCCGCGAGTGTGACCTCCTCGTGACGCAGGTACATGTAGTCGTCAGGCGGAATGATGCGGCTGTCGTCAGGGTAGCGGTGTTTGCCAATGGCCGTGATGTGGCCCGTGAAATGCAGTCGCGCCGGGTCCTTACCCGTAAGCAACGCCGCGCGACTCGGCGAACACACCGGACAATTCGCATAGGCCTGTGTGAACCGCATCCCCTGCGCCGCAAGCCGATCGATGTTCGGCGTCTCGAAGACATCCCCCCGCCCATAACACCCAAGATCGCGCCACCCCAAGTCATCGACAAGAATGAGCACAACGTTCGGCGGGCGTTTCGCTTCCTGTGCCGTGGCGAATTGGGCGGCGGGCAACGCAGCTATCGTAGTTGCGAGAAATCGCCGACGAGACACCAGCGATTGTTGGAGATAAACGTTCGCCACTGTTTGGACTCCATCCGACTATGGCGCAAAGGCAAAACAGATGTCAGCCCCGATTGAATGATGAAGAATACTCGCGTCCAATGGAGTCAAAGATTCTCCATGACGTCTTCTAGGTCGCTCGAACAGTTCAGGTCAATACCCGGTCGCAGACCTCCCGATGCGGGCGACACAGGAAGTTCAATGCGTCGTTCCGGATCGACGCGCCGTTCGGCGAGTACGATTGCCAGTCCCTCCTCAATTAGAGAATCGAGGGTACTGCCTTCCTCCAACGCTTTCTGCTTCGCACGTTGCAGGAGTTCGTCGTCTAATCGGATACTGAGGCTTCTCATGGGCATAAACATACCACGGGCATGACAACACGATTCGACCGAATCATCAACCGCTAACCAATTCCTCCACAAACGCCCGCGCCTTCTTCGCTTCCTCCAACAACTGCGGCAGCTCGCCCGGCGCGAGGCATTCGATGATCAACGGTCCTCCGGTGAATCCGCCCGCCTTCAACTTCTCCATTACCGCCGGAAAATCCACCTGCCCGGTCCCCGGCGTCAGTTCAACGTTCTTCGGCGGCAGGTAATCCTTCACCGACATGCCGACCACCAGCCCGTCCACCGTGGGCGCGTCGTCGATCGGATTCAGCGCCCCGTCGGAGTAGTAGAAGATGTTGCCGGGGTCATACCACACCCGGAAGTTGTCGCTCCCCACGCTGTCGATTAAGGCTCGCAGCTCCGCCCCAGTCGCGTTGGTGCCGCCATGCGGCTTTACGCTGATGCCGATGCCCTTCTCCTTGGCGTAGTCGCAACATTCCGCGATGGCTTTGTAATAGGGATCGTGCTGAGCTTGGTCCGTCACGCCGCCCATCATGAGGTCCGTCGCACCCGCCGCCTCGGTGTTGTCGATGAGATGCCGCAACCCCGCGATCCCCGCTTCCAGCGATTCGTGCACCGGAATCCCCCCACCGTAGATGGACGGCACCGCGAGATTCCGCGCCTTGCACGCCTCGCCCACCTGCGCCGCTTCCTCCAACGTGGTATCCACCGAGATCACGAGATGGGAAGGCGAGTTGGTCGTCATCAAACCAACGTAGGAAAAGCCCGCTTCTGCAATCGCATCGAGCGCAACGGTGTACTCGTACTTCGCCCAGGGCCGCGTATAACAGCCGATCTGCCATCCCGGCGATGAGTCTTGTGAAAAGGCGAGAGGGGCGCCCAACGCCCCCACCACACCCAGTCCAGCCACGCTGGACAAAAACTGCCTGCGGCTCGACCGCGTCATGTCGATCATGATTCATCCCTTCCGGATTTCGCGCTTCTCGGCGTCGTACACAAGGCGTCGGCCCGAATCGAACGCCATCATCGCCATGATCACCGCCACGCCATGCTGGTAGCCCGCGTCGATGGACGCGTTCGGCGTCTCCCGGCTCCGCAGACACTGCAACCAGTCCAGGAAGTGATCGGGCATTTCCACCGGCTCGATAGCCTGCTTCTCCTTCATCGACGTCTTCTCTGTGTTAATGCCGTCGGTCGTCATGATCGGCGCATTCCAATCCTGAAGATCAAACACGGCCTGGTCGCCGATGATCTTGAAGCTGTTCGCGCTGCCGTTGCCGAAGTTCGTCGAGTACGACACCATGAAGCCGTCGGGATACGTCCACAACGCCTGCACGTGGTCCGGCGCCGTGAACTTGTAATCGTCGATCCACGTGTACGTGCCGCCCAGGCACACGCAGGACTCAGGGAACTGCGCGCCGGTGATGTAATGGACCAGGTCGATGTAGTGACTGCCCAGCCCCGGCACCGGCCCGTCCGAGAAATCTCGATAGCCATACCACCCGGAGTACACGGCAGGATCGAAGGGCCGGTCTTCCCGCATGGACAGAAACTCTTTCCAATCGACGTCCTCTTCCTTCACGTCTTTCAGGTAGTTGTACCAATACGGCTCATGACTGTTCCGGCATTGCTCGATACGCCCAACCGTGCCTTGCACGCCCGTCTTGTACAGTTCCTTAACGCCCGTCATGCTCGGCAGACTCCGCAACTGCGTTCCGATCTGGCAGACAACGCCAGCCTCTTTCACCGCGTCGCAAGCGGACTTCAACGATTCGAGATCCATGGACAGCGGCTTCTCGCAGTACACGTCTTTGCCGGCTTTCGCTGCCGCTTCCAGGTGCAATGTGTGCACGTGGTCGCAGGACGCGATCATGACGGCATCGATATCGTCCAGCTCCAGCAGATCGCGATACGACACGAACTGCCGCGCGTCGACGTTGTACCATTCCTTGCACTTCGCCGCCGCTTCTTCCCGGCGAAGCCGCCACGGGTCGGCGACGGCGGTGAACTCCACGTTCTGGTCGGCGGCATGCTTGTTCACCCCGCCCATGTGTGCGCCGACGCCCCGGCTCCCGCAGCCGATCACGCCGATGGAGATGCGTTCGTTCGCCCCCTTCACGCGGGCGTAGCTCGCGGCGCTCATGCTGATTGCCGCGGCCCCGACCGACGCGGTTTTGAGAAAGTCACGACGGGTACTTAACTTAGACATGGGATATCCCCCTTCTTTCGTGTGGCCCTTCGCTCCGCATCGAACGCCACCGGACTGATTCCGAATCACTCCCTCCAATTCTGCGACGCCCGATGCGCGAAATCAAGGCGAACGGTTCCAATTAATGGCGGCGTCTTCTCGGGATCGCTCGTATGCCGACTAGAGATCGCCCAGTGCGGAAAACTATACTACGACTGGAATGGAGCATGTGGAACGATACCCAAACTGGAAGGTGAAGGGTTGTGAATCGCACCAGTATCGTGATTTTGTGTCTGCTTGTGGCGATCGATATCTTCCTGTTCCTCGAAGTAAACCAACTTTCCCAAGTACGTATCGTGTTTCTCCAAAGCGTGGCTGCCCACATTGCAGTCGCGATTTCATTCTGTGCGCTACCGAATTTGCGCAGCGTCAAGAGGACGATGTCAGCACGTCGTTATTGGCTCGCAGCGATCTTCTTGGGACTCCATGGAATCGCGTATTCCATGACGATCATCATGGGCCAGTTCTTAGCGTCAACGGTCCTTCAGGAATCTTACTATTGGAGGAAGGCCGAAGAGGTTTTGCTGATAATGTTATTGAGCTAAGAACTTCAATACAATACTGGAGGCAACGGATGAGTGATCGTTTTGTATCTATGAGGAGCTTAGTCCTGGCAGGGGGCTTCTGCTCCGTCGTTATCGTCTCGCGGCAGCTTGTCGGATCCCCTCTCGGAGTTCTTCCAACACAGATTTGTGTACTCGCGGGACTTGTCGCTATTTGTGACCAGATTATTCTATCTGGCAAGTACGTCATCGGTGCGGACGTCGGTCACAAACGCTGGAAGTACCTGGTACTGCTTGCTTGTTGTGGAATCGCGGTTCTGGCCGTCGTCATTTCCAGCCTCCAAACGACCGTTGCACACTACTTGGCACTCTCCATCACTGCTGACGGGGAGTTTGCGGATCTCGTTCTGAAGTCATTAGACTGATGACGGATGGGCACGGGGGATCTGTGGCCGGGGGGGTCTGCGGGTATCTGGCGCAGCAAACGCGTAATGGGGGTCTCGTTCATGCGGATCGGATTTCACACGGACGCTTTCAATTCTTCCTACTGGAACTTCGAGCAATGCCTGCAATGGGCCGAGCGCAACGATGTCCACTACATCGAGTGCGGGCTCATCGACGGCGTGAGCTGGATTCACGGGCTGGGCTACCAGCCGCACGTCGCGCTCTACGAAGACCCGCTGCTCCTCCGCAAGAAAATGGAAGGCTACGGCGTCCGATTCTCGCAAGTGGACGCAGCCTATCCCCTGTCCGGAACGGACGGACCCACCCGCGGTCTGCCCTACGTTCTCAAGTCCATCCCCTGGGCCAAGCACGCTGGCTGCCCTAACGTGGCCACCACGGACGGACTCCACAAACCCGAAGGCCTCACCGACGACGAGGCCATGGACCACATGAAGCGCAGTTACGCGCAGATCGTCGCCTGCGCCGAGGCCTATGAAATCACGGTCAACATCGAGGTCCACGGCTACTTCACGACCAACCCCGATCGCATGGCGGAGATGCTCGCCTTCTGCGACAGTTCCTACCTTCGCATGAACCTCGACACGGGCAACACCTTTATCGCCGGCCAAAACCCCGTGACCTTCGCGAAGCGGTTCCTGGACAAGATTGCGCACGTCCACGTCAAAGATGTGAGCGAAACGCTCGCGGCTGCCGCGCGCGGTGAACAAACCGGCATCGCGGTCAGCCACTGCGCCATCGGCGACGGCGTGAACGCGGAAAACATCAACCAATGCTTGACCCTGCTCCGCGACCGCGGCTACGACGGCGTACTCAGCATGGAATGCGAAGGCCAGGGCGGGCCGCTCATCGAAAAGTCTCTCGCCTGGTTGCGCACGACATTAAACGAACTCGGCATCGATGAAGAGAAGCGCTAGACCACCGAAGTGCCATGGCCTTCCAGGCCATGATTCGAGGTGCCACGGGCTTCCAGCCCGTGAATCTGAGCGCAAGTGGGCATCTTGCCCACAAGCGCCAAGGCGGCGCTACGTCAACACCCGAGGACACAATATGAAACGCATAAGACTCCAACCACTGACCGCGTTAATCTGCCTGGGCTTGCTCTCCATGCCCCTCTGCTACGGACAACCCGACATCGATGACTCACCCATGCTTCCAAACGGCTCAAACTTGCTGGCGTACCTCAATTGCGGCACGGCACAGTCCGCACATCAGGAACACGGCGTTCGGATCGCACTGACCCACGGAGCGTCCATCGCTTCTTCGGCGCCCGACGCACCGTTCCCTGGCGAAGCCGCGGACGCAGAACGCGTCGAGTTCGCGGTGTCGGGTCTACAGGAGAGCGCCGACTACGTCCTCGGGTTCACCTGGTTCGACGCAAACGGCGAAGGCCGCGAGCAGTCGGTGCAATTCAAGACCGCCGACGGATGGGAAACCGTCCTGCCTCACGCCAAGCCCCTCGCGTTTCATGGCGATCAGCCCACTTGGGCTCGTGTGCTGCTCCCGATACCGGCCCGGTACATTCAAGACGGTTCACTCTCCGTCGCATTTGCCCGGGAAGCGGGGGAGTCGGTCGGCGTGAACGAGCTTTGGCTCCTTAGCCGCGACCCGAACGACGCCCGAAAACGCGTGCTAATCGTCACCGGCGACGACTGGAGCGGCCATCTCTGGCGTGAGACCGGACCCGAGATCGCCGAGATCCTGCGTGATGACACGCGGTTGGAGGTTTCGATTGCTGAGTCGCCGTATATCCTGGCGTCTCCGTTGCTGGACCACTACGACGCCGTTGTCCTCCATTTCAAGAACTACAACGACCGGCTTCCCCTGGGCGAAGCGGTCTGGTCCGGGTTGGATCGCTATGTGCAATCCGGCCACGGCTTGGTCCTTGTCCACTTTGGGTGCGGCGCGTTCCAGGAGTGGGAGGGCTACGTTCGTCTCTGCGGACGCGTCTGGGATCCCGCCAAGCGTGGCCACGACCCCTACGGCCCCTTCGAAGTCCGCGTCGCCAACCCCGCGCACCCTATCACCCGCGATATGCTGTCCTTCGAGACCGCCGACGAACTCTACACCTGCCTCATCGGCGCCACGCCCATCGACATCCTCTTCGACGCAACCTCCAAAGTCGACGGCACCGTCCACCCCATGGGATTCGTCCTGCCCGAATCCGGCGGCCATGTCTTCCACTGCACCCTCGGCCACGACGTCCCATCCCTCCAACACCCCGGCACCCGCGACCTCTACCGCCGCGCCACCGCCTGGGCCGCAGGGCTTGAGCCGTAAACGGCTGGTCGATTGATTTAAGAACATCCCCCTTTGTCCCCCTTCGAAGGGGGAATAAGAGTGGCTTCCACGATTAGAACTCGTGTCACAATTCCTTGACCTGCGATCTGTTCGTCTTCGCTCATAATTCTCCCGCGTCGCAGCATTCGATCAATTTAGTCTGAGACCCGAGCACCACTTCAGACACGCCGCAAAGCGGCGAGAAGATTCCCCCTTTGAAGGGGGACAAAGGGGGATGTTTCTTCGAGTATAGCCCGGCGAATTTGCCCGAAGCTATTCGTAAAACCACGCCGCCGGAATCGTCCGCAATTGCAGCGACAACCCACCCGCATAATTGAAGTACGTGAGATACGCCACGTCCCCGACCCACGTCACCGCCGGATACGCCCAGGCATCCTCTGGCGCATCTTCGATGTTTCGGAAGTGCTCCCATGTTTCGCCCTCGTTTCCGGATAGGGCTGCTGTCAAGGGATTCCTCTTGGATCCGCCCGGATTATGATTCCAGATTGCCAACAAATCGCCCGTGCCGGGCACGCGGCTGATCGATACCGGCGCGGCCGACCCCTTCAGATCGGTCGGCTCCGGCACCGACCACGTCTCGCCGCCATCCTCCGAAGTGCTCTGATACTGACCCCCCAACTGCGTCCGCATCAGCATGAGCACCCGCCCATCCTTCAACTCAATACACGCGGGTTCCCAAGACCCTGTCTCCGGCTGCACTCGCTGCGACTCCCGCCAGGTCTCCCCGTCGTCGTCGGACAGATAGCAATAGCTGTCGCCGCCTTCCCAAGCCTCCAGCAGAATCCGGCCTGAACTCAGCCGAATGCTGCGGCCATTTGTGAGTCCGGTATACTTTCCATCGGGGCTGAGCTGTTTTGGCGACTCGAACGTCTTCCCCTCGTCCGATGACACCCGCATCATCACCCGGCAGTCCGTGCTCTCGGTGTTCTTCTGGCAATAGAAAAGCGCGATTCGGTTGTCCTTCAGCCGCAGGAAGTTCACCTCCATCACGTTGCACCCGCCGTCGTTCTCCACCAGCGTGTACTTCTCGCCCCAGGTCCGCCCGCCATCCGTGGACACCATCCCCGAAATCCGCGCCGGACCGTGGTCCGCCCCGTCGCCCGCATAGAATTCCGTCCAACCCAACAGCAACGAACCATCCTCCAACGGAATGATGGCCGCCTCGCTGTTCCGCGGATTCTCCGGCCCCACCGGCACCACGGTGATGTGGAAAGCCTCTTCAGGAGCCTGGCCTTCCGCGAATCCCAATACCATGACCCCCATGCAGGCAAAAGCTACAAACCTACGCATACTTGCGTCTCCTTCACACAATGCAACACCCAAATTCGAAATCCCAAGCGCGAAATTCGAAACAAATTCCAATGACCTAAATCCGAATGACCAAATCGCTCTGACCGGGCCGTAAGAAGAACAAGCCAATCTTCAAGAACGGGCGCCCACGGCAGCCCCGAACGGGGCGACTCGAATGTAGCCCGGGGTGGAGCGAGGCACGAGCGGAACCCTGGGTCACGGGCTCGCCGCCCCATCACACAGCCCCCGACCGGGGGCGGCAGAATTGCGACCCCTCAAAATAGTAGTCCCCAACCACCGCCGATTCCAACGCCCAACATTGGCCACGCTCCGCCAACTGGATTACAATAGCCTCCGCCGTTTCAACGGCGAATGGGGGAAGTCGACATGAGCATTCCGGGGACCATCTGCATTTTTCTGGCCTGTGCCGCCGCAAACGCCGAAACCTTCGTAGACCCAACTACCGAGGGCCGCTTCGATCGAGCCTTCGACGCCTCGCGATCCGCAGGCGCCACCGTCGAAGCCGCAGGTCTCGCCGCGTACGCGGGTCCGCCACTCACCGTGGAGTTCTGGGCCAGAGCCGAGTCCGCAGACGGCTTTAACATCTTCCTCTCCTACGGCCCGAAGGAAAACCCGGCCCACTGGGAAGCCTACACCTACAGCGGCGCGGGCGATTTCAGTGTCTACCTGCCCGGCGCTGCGCCCGCCGAGATCCGCTCGGGCATAAACGTGGCGGACGGAGCCTGGCACTACCTCGCGTTCACCTTGGACGACCACGCCGTTCGACTCTACGTCGACGGGCAACTCGCGACGGAACAAGCCGTCACATACAGCGCAGAACGATCGACTCAACCGGTTCAATCACTCTTCGTGGGGCGTGTGGAGAGTACAAATCATCCGCCGCTCGGATGCGACGGCGCCGTTGACGAGGTCCGATTTTCAAACGTTGTTCGCGAAATTACCGGTGTCCCCGGCGAGCCCTTTACAGCGGACGCGTCGACGGTCGGTCTATGGCACTTCGATATCGACGCCCGGTCGGACACCATCCCCGACGCGTCTCAGTCTCAAAACCCCTTCTACCTCACGCGCGTAATGCGGCGGTCCATGGACGCCGCCGATCTGCTCGCCTTCAACCCGGGCCCCGCTCCGATGGAGGGTCCGTACACCGAAGTGAAGCTCAAACGCGGAGGAAGCATCGCCATTCCGAAGTCGCGCACGCTTGACCTCTCCGGCGAATGGCAGTTGGCGGAAGGAGGCGCCGACGATGCACGCCTCGCGCAACCGTGGGACGACGCCATCCCTGCCGTAGTTCCCGGCAGCGTACACACCGCCCTCGTTAAGGCCGGTCGTATTCCCGATCCGTACGTGGGACTTAACGACGCGATCGCCCGCGAGCAGAGTTACAAGACGTGGTGGTACAAGAAGACCTTCGCCCGGCCGGACGGACTGGAACAGGCGCGCCTGATCTTCGACGGCGTCGCGATTCAGGGCCATGTCTGGCTCAACGGACAGTTCCTCGGTAGCCACAACGGCATGTTCGGCGGACCCTTTTTCGATGTGACCGAACTGCTGCGTCTGCGAAACACGCTCATCGTGAAGCTGGACCCCGCGCCCCACACGGACACGGGCATCCACGGCAACAACCAGGCGTGGCGCACCACCGTCGTCTTCAACAACTGCTGGGGCTGGCACTACTCGAACATTCCCCAAGCCGGAATCTGGCGCGATGTGCGGCTTGAAGAAGTCCCCAAGATACAAGTGCGCGATCCCTTCATCGCGACGCGCTCCGCGACCGAGGGTCTCATGGATCTTCAGGTCACGCTGCAGGGTCCGCTCGACGGCTTCGCCGGAACGCTCGATTGCACTATCTCCGGCGAAACCTTTGAAGGACCCGAATACGGTTTCACGCACAACGTCGTGTCCGATAGCGCGATCCGCAGCGAACGGTTTCGCTTCGCCATCCCCGAGCCGCAACTCTGGTGGCCCAACGATCTCGGCGATCACCCCCTGTACCGCCTGAACGTTCGGTTCGTGGACGAGGACGGCGAATCCGCCAGCGCCGCCACGACGACCTTCGGAATCCGCACGGTCCGCATGGCGCCCTTACCGCAGAGGCCATCTTCGGATAAGTACAACTGGACCTTCGTCATCAACGACCGGCCCATCTTCGTGAAAGGTAACGGCTGGTGCACCATGGACACGCTCATGGATTTCTCCCGCGATCGTTACGCGCGCTTCGTGGAACTCGCCGAGAGCCAGCACATCCAGATGTTCCGGGCTTGGGGCAGCGGCATGCCCGAGACGGACGACTTCTTCGACCTCTGCGACCGCCACGGCATCATGGTCCTGCAGGAATGGCCCACCGCCTGGAACAGCCACGCCGAGCA
>CAZWDH010000160.1:8909-15873 GCA_964632865.1 uncultured Nitrospiraceae bacterium | reverse complement strand
GCGGACGGCAGCGCGGTGATCCAGATTTATCAGGACACCGAGCAGGAAATGGCATTGACAGTCGCAGACCCCGGCGCGTTGAGCGACATGTGGAACCTTGTCGAGCCGCAGGTGGAAGGTAACACGGCGCACTGGACCATGGCGCCTCGGTCTCGCGTCTGGATGAACCGAGTGCGGTAAGCGGCGGGCGTGGCTAACCCCCTTCAGTCTTTCCCACGGAGTTTGCGCCAGATCTTCTTGAAAGGATTATTGGTGTCGGCCGCTTCGCCCGCGGCAGGCAGGAAAGTTACCGCAGTGTCGGCGACCAGAGGAGGAGGCTGCTCCACCCTGCGCGCGGACGCCGTCGATTCCAACGCAGGTTGCGACGCCCTGGCGAGTTGCGCGAAGAACCGGTCCCGCGACGGCAGATCGCCGCCTTGATACAGCCTGAGCGTTTGCCCCGCGAGAATGGAATCCGGGTTCGGGATCTCGTTCCACCATTGCAGATCGCGAACGGAAACGCCATGCCGGCCCGCGATCGTTGACAGGCTATCTCCCGTCCGGACGACATACTCGCGGCTCGCAGGAGAATCGGCCGGTCCCTCGGCTTCCACAACGGGCTCTTCCGCGAGTTCAACAGAGGGTGCGTCAACGCGCTCCAGCGTCTGCACGGCAGCCTCAGCAATGATGCGCGCAAGGTCGGGATCACCGGGAACGAACGTAGCACGCACAGGAGCGTCCTGGGTGGCCGCACCCCAATCCAACTGCGCCAGTTGGATGTACCATTGTGGCGCAGGGCCTACCCGCCTCGGAATCACCAGCGGCTCGGGCGCAGCCGGTTCCGGCACGTCCGGCTCACGTTCGACGACAGGCGGCGTCAACGTTGGAGCGGGCAGCGCTGGGGGTGCAATCGCCGCGGGCAGTACTTCCGGCGACGCGGCAACGGGTGCCGCATGGCTTGCGTCTCCGCTATCGGAATCCTGCCGCAATGACGCAAGCACGATGACGGCCGTTGCCGCGACGAGCAAGAAACCCGCAGCGAATGCCCCGATAAACCTGCCCCAGTTGACGCACTCCGGACTGGGCCGCGACTTGACGCCAGCCTCAGCAAACCAACGCGACAAGCTTGAGTCGTTGACGTCCAGCATTTGCGGAACCACCCATTGGCCGGGATTCACTTCGGGCTGCATGATCTCTATGCGAGACCGCAGCAGTTCGACCTGAAACTCCCGCGCCGACACGTAGCGATCCTGCGGACGTTTGGCGAGCGCCTTGTCGATGACATCGGCCAGTATGGGTGGAACCCGGCTCGGCGTGATGATATCAAGACGAGGCGCGGGGCGATTGACCATCGCGTCGAGCATGTCGGTGAGTGTACCCGCGAACGGGGGCGAGCCCGCGAGCAGTTCGAACAAAAGCACCCCCATCGCATACACGTCCGTGGCCGGGGAAGCGATACCAAACCGGTCCGGTTCGACTTGTTCCGGCGCCATGTACGGGGGCGTTCCAGGTTCACTGGCGTCAGACGACTCATGATTGGAAACGGCCCCGTCGCCCATCATCCGGGCAACGCCAAATCCCATCAGCTTGGCCGACACGCCACCCGATTCGGTTTGCGCGATCATGATCTTGGCCGGATTGACGTCGCGATGAATGATGCCGCGCTCGTGAATCCTTGAAAGCGCGTCAAGACACTGATGACCGATGTCGAGCACCCTGCCTACCGGAAAAGCGACCTCGCCGCTGCCGGTCCGATCGAGAATGGCCTGCAAGGTCTTACCGTCGACGTACTCCATCACCAAATGAATCTGATCGTCGGATTCGACGCAATCGTAGAGGGTAACGATGTGGGTATGGGTGCCCACTTTTGCGTGAACGAGGCACTCCTGTTCGATACGCCGGTGAAATCCCGGATCGTTGGACAGCTCGCGACGAAAAGACTTGATGGCAACGCGACGGTTGAGTCGCGTGTCTTCCGCGAGACACACCGATCCCATCGCGCCCAATCCCAGCGACGTCACAAACCGAAAGCGGCTGGAATCGGTCGTCTGCGGGGCGTCCGTGGACGCCGGTTCGTGGTTCGGCTTAGTAGAATCGTTATCGAATGCCATGCAGCTAGCTCCAGCATCCGCAGCCTGGATGAATTATCCTACACCGTTTCCCACCCGCAGGTGCAAGTGGAGCCTACGGTAATTCCGTTAGGGGAAATTCCCTAGGCGATGCCGTGGTGGGGCGCATACTAACCACATGCGCGAAAGGCCTTACGATTTCCCGCGCACCTTGCGCCAGAGCTTCTTGATGGGGTTGTTGGTCTCGCCAGGTTCGTCTGCGGCAGGCGGGGGTGGCGGTGCGCTATCCATCACAGGCGCGGGCTCTTCCGTCACGGGGGCAGGGGCCTCCGTTTCTTGAGGTGCGGTTTTGGACTGTGCAATCTGCGCGAAGAACTCATCCCGCGGCGGCAGTCCGCCGGTCGCGTACAACTTCAACGATTGCCCCACGGAAAGCGAGTTGGCGTTACGAATGCCGTTCCACCACTGTAAGTCACCGACCTCCACGCCGTATTGGCCCGCAATCTTGGAGAGACTGTCGCCGGGTTGCACGATATGTTCGCGTCCCGCCAGCTCCGCGGGGGGCGTCGCGGCGCCATCGATCAGGGTCGACCCTTCGGTGTCCGGGGTGATGCCATCGATGACCGGCGCGGCAACGACCGAGACCGGCGCCATCACATCGGCCGCCACGAAGTCCGGCGCGGCCACCACGATCTCAGTCTGAGCGCGCCAATCCATTTGCGCCAGGTGGATATACCACTGCGGCGCCGGTTCGACGTTTCTGGGGATCGTAAGCGGACGAACGCCCCCATCCTCTGTGGCCAAACTTTGCGGTGTCTCCGCGCCCGCGTTTCTGGCCAATAGCGGGGAAGTCGGCGGCGCGACCTGCGTGCCGATCGGACCGGCCTGCTGCATCGACGCTTCTCCGTTACCGCCGCTGCTAAACGCGGAAATGACCATCATGATGGTCCCCGTCGCGAGAGCAATGAAAATCAGCAATCCAATAGCCAGGGTCACCACATTGCGCTTCCGGCGCACCAGCATGCGCACGACCGTCGTTCCCGTCAACCGCGTTTCCGCGTCCGCGAGACGGCGCGGTCGCGTCGTGCTCGGCATGTCCTCTACACGGGGCACGGTCCAATCAGCCGCGGCCACGCTGCCCGAGTGCGTCAGTTGAGCCTGAGCATGCAAGAGTTCGATCTGAAACGCCTTCACCGTCGGATACCGGTTCTTCGGGCGTTTCGCCAGGGCCTGCTGGAGCACGTCCGCGAGCACCGGAGGAATTCGGCCGGGAGCAACGGCATCCAACCGAGGCGCGGGAATATTCACGTGAGCGTTCAATACCTCCGTCAGGGTCCCGCGGAACGGCGGCGCCCCGGAGAACATCTGGAAGAGCAGAATGCCCATGGAGTACACGTCTGTGGCGGCCGAAATCTCGCCAAAGGTCCGGGAATCGATCTGCTCCGGCGCCATGTACAGGGGTGTTCCGGGACCGCCGCTGTCCGTCGTGGTCAATCGCGAAAGCTGTTCATCGTCCGCCAGGCGCGCCACCCCGAAGTCCATGAGCTTCGCTGAGACCTCGCCGGTCTCGGCATGGGTGATCATGATATTCGACGGCTTGATGTCGCGATGAATGATTCCCTGCGCATGTATGCGGGACAAGGCCTCCAGGCACTGCAACCCGATGTCCAGCGCTTTCCCAACGGGAAGTGCAATGCCCTCCTCGCTGTTGCGCTCCAGGAGAGACTGAAGGGTCTCGCCCTCGACATACTCCATGATAAGGTGGATCTGATCCTGTGATTCGATGCGGTCGAAGAGCGTGACGATGTGCGGGTGCGGCCCGACCTTGGCATGAAGCAGACACTCGCGCTCGATGCGTTTGCGGAATTCCGGATCGCGCGAGAGTTCGGACTTCACCGTCTTAATGGCGACGTGCCGGTGCAGTTTCGTGTCTTCCGCAAGGCACACGGCACCCATCGCCCCTGCGCCCAACGACGCGACAAAACGAAAGCGATCCGAATCAAGTGCCAGTTGCGCGTCACCACTCCGGCTTCGCGAACCAGACACGGATGATGTGGAATCGGGTACCATCCCTCACGCTCCAAAACCCACAGCCTCGAACAGACATATTACCAGCTTTGCCATGTGTTGTCACAAGTATTTCACAGGTCCCGCAACTTGCGGAGTATACGGGGTTGAGCCTCCCGGAAATTGCGATACTTGGCCTTCCTCGATACAATCAATCCACCTCAACCTGTTCTGGTTGCACCCGTTTCAAATTTGGCTGCTTACCTTTACCACGGAGGACTCGACGTTGGACTACGAGCAGATTCTTTACGATGTAAGCGAATGGATCGCCACCATCACGCTGAACCGTCCCGATAAGCTGAACGCCTGGACCTTCAAAATGGAGGCCGAGTATAAGCATGCCATGGCCGACGCGGAGCAACGGGACGACGTGCGAGTCATCATCGTCACCGGCGCAGGACGCGGATTCTGCGCCGGCGCCGACATGAGCCTGCTCTCAAGCGTCATGGGCGGCGAAGTCGATACGTCGGATCTGCAAGCACTGGAAGCGAGTCCTGGCCAGGGGGAAAAGGTGCAGGATGATTTCCGCAAGCAGTACACCTTTCCGCCCGCAGTCGGCAAGCCCATCATCGCGGCCGTGAACGGCCATGCCGTCGGCATCGGTCTCGTGCATACGCTCTATTGCGACATCCGATTCGCGAGCAGCACGGCCAAGTTCGGCACGGCCTTCGCGCAGCGCGGCCTCATTGCGGAACATGGTATCGCCTGGATACTGCCGCGCATCGTCGGACTGGAGAACGCCATGGACCTCTTGTTCACCGCGCGCATGATCGAAGCGGAGGAAGCACAGGCGATGGGCTTGGTGAGCCGTGTCGTCGCGCCGGATGATTTGCTGGACGCGGCGCGCGCCTACGCAACGCAACTGGCCACGCTCTCTTCCCCTCGGTCCATTCGCGTAATGAAGCGTCAGATCTGGGAGAGCTTGTTCACGCGTCTCGGTCCCGCCGTCGACGATGCCGTGACCGAGATGATGGAAAGCTTCGGCTGCGAAGACTTCCGCGAAGGGGTTCTCTCCTTCATAGAAAAGCGGCCGGCAAATTTTACCGGAAAATAGGCGCCTTACTTCGGCGGCATGCGCAATGCCCCGTCAAGACGAATGGTCTCGCCGTTCAACATGGTATTCTCGATGACGTGCCGGACCAGAGCCGCGAACTCAGAGGCCATGCCAAGACGGTTCGGAAACGGCACATTGGTAACGAGATTCTGCCGGTTCTCCTCCGGCAGCGCCCCCAGAAGGGGCGTGTCGAACAGCCCCGGGGCGATCGTCACGACGCGAATCGCATGCCGGGAGAGGTCTCGCGCCGCGGGTAAAGTCATCCCGACGATCCCCGCCTTGGACGCTGAGTACGCGATCTGCCCGATTTGGCCGTCGTACGCCGCCACGGATGCCGTGTTCACAATCACGCCGCGTTCGCCGTTCTCGTCGGGTTCGTTTTGCGCCATGACGTGAGACGCCAGCCGCAACACATTGAACGTGCCAATCAGATTGATGTGAATCACCGTCTCAAACGCGTCCAGCGGGTGTGGGCCCATCTTGCTCAATGTCCGAATCGCCACACCCACGCCTGCGCAGTTGATCGCGCCGTGCAAAGTGCCGAACCGGTCCATGGCGGCCTGCATCGTCTTCTTCACGTACTCCTCACCCGTCACATCGGTGGGCGAGAACATCGCGCTCTCACCCAGTTCGTCCACAACCGCGCGACCTCGTTCTTCGTTCACGTCGGCCACCACAACATTCGCGCCGAGTCCGGCCAGCAAACGTGCCGTACCTTCGCCCAAACCCGAGGCGCCTCCCGTGACCAAGAATGTCTTCCCTGCTACGTCCATGTGGCGCTGCTCCTTTCTGCTTCAGGTGAATACGACGGGCGGAAGACTAACTTCTGCCGGCAGTTCTGCAATGCTGTGTACCGATTCGCGCGGGTCGTTGGACAGCCTAATGGTCACGCGCGATTCGGCTTCGCGAAGCGCGACGATCGCAAGTTCGTTTTGCGCTCCCACGACCAGGCGGCCGTCATCGAGTTGCATCAAGCCGCGCAGATATCGGTCCCCTACGGCTATCCGCCGCCGTTCTGCGCCATTGAGCGCATCAATCAATACAATCTCACCGGACGGCGTGTCGTTGTGGATCATGCATCCGTCGGATAAAACCACGTTGTGACGCGGCACCGTCGCATCGTCGAATGCCAAGCCATCCCATCCGTCCGCGCCATTGCTGGAGACCAACATCGAAAGGCTATGACCATTCGCGTCGATGCGGCCCAATGACAAAACCATTTTTCCCTCTGGGTCGAACGCGATACCATTCAGATGAGTGCCGTCGCTCATGACCGAATCGTGACTTTGTGGTTCGCGAAGGTCCGCATCCAGCATTCCCGCCTCGTTGGGAAATCGAATGCCTGCTTGGTCCGTGAACTCCCGAACCGGTTCTAGCGTGCGAACGTTGAGGCATTCGATGAATCGGCCGTCCGGATGAAACTGAAACAACAGATCGTTTCGCGTGGACGTGACCCAAACAAAGCCGTCGTGAATCGCAATGTCGTGAATATCCGCGCACGCAGGATGACTCAGCACGTTCAGGCACCGCCATTGGGCGTCGAACCGGTACACGGCACTGAAGTTGGCGATGTAGATCTCGTCCCCATCCACAGCAACGCCCCTGCCACCCCGCATACCGCCGCGCGGGTTCGGGTCCAGTTCGCGTAGCGGCGCTTCAACCATCGGGCACCTCGCGAGCACGATGGCATCATCCACGTCCACCACGTAGAGGTATCCCGACGTTTCGAGGACCGCGCATTCACGCGTTATGGTAGTTACCAGTAAGCGATGCATCTTCTATCCAATTGGCAGGT
>CAZWDH010000160.1:0-8899 GCA_964632865.1 uncultured Nitrospiraceae bacterium | reverse complement strand
TGCGCCGCCGCGCACGTCACCGGCCTCCGGTTCAAAGCGAATCAGCGCGTTTCCACGTGCCGCCGAATACATGTCCGCAGAACCTTTTCCTTTGCACGGCAACACATACCATTCATTCGACTCATGCCGCGCCAAGGCAAGCTGAAACACGGTGCGCGATCCCTTAATCGTCATCGATTCCGTAAGGATGCCCTGAAACGCCGGCCGCGGAGTATCGATACCCATCATACGCCTCACCGCGGGCGCGATGTACCGGTGAAAACCCAGATGGCACGATAACGGGTTACCCGGCAATCCAAAAATCAACTGCCGGTCGCGAGTCGCAAAAAACAGCGGTTTGCCCGGACGTTGCGTCACCTTGTGAAAGATGGCCGTCGCGCCAAACGCGGCCAAAGCATCGGGAACGCCATCGTACTTTCCCGCCGACACCGCGCCGCTGAGCACAATGATTTCAGCATTCGTCACGGCTGCGAGACATTGCGAGAGCGACTCCGGCGTGTCGGACGCATGACGCTGCAATACCTCCACGATACCAAGGTTGCGCGCCATCGCCGCGAGCATGACCCCGTTGGAATTGCGAATCTGCGCCGGCCCCGGTTCTGCGTCGACGGAGACCAGTTCGTCGCCGGTCGTAATCATGGCCATGGAAGGCCGCGGATATACGTTAACTACGGACCTCCCAAACGTCGCCGCGCACGCAATCGCGAGCGGAGTCAAGACGTCGCCTTGCGATAAAACGCTCGCCCCCTTTGCGCATTCAACTCCGGTCGGCGCAATATTCTTGCCCACTGCAAGATCGGCCGGAAGGGAAACCGAATCCCCCACCCGCTCGACCAGTTCCTTCTGGATCACCGCCCCGGTCCCTTCGGGACACGGCGCACCGGTCATGATTTCGACGGCCGCTCCGCTTGTCACGCGCAAGCCGGACGCAGTTCCCGCCGCGACTTCCCCAGCCACCGGCACCGTCTTCCCCGCGTCATCGCAGCGCACCGCATAGCCATCCATCATGGCGCGTGGGAACGGCGGATAATCGCGATCGGCAACCAGCGAATCCGCGAGGACCAATCCGTTCGCATCCACGAGCGGACATGCGCGCGGCGCCAGCCGACGCGTGGCGTCAAGCACCAGACGCAATGCGGTATCGGGATCGATCATGCGGTGCAAGAGTTGTACTCCGATCGAAAATAGGGACAGTCACGATTTTCCTTCTGAATCACCGAGAAGATAGCCGGTATGCTGAGAAGGAAAATCGTGACTGTCCCTATTTTTGCAGCAAGTAGACTACGCGAACAACTCCATCACGGGTTCGCCCAGGCCGTCCTTCGTGACATAGAAGGGACGCCGCTCGATCTCGTAGCCGTGATTGGCAGGAATGCCCATGGCGCGATACAGCGTCGTATGCAGTTGCATGGTGTTGATGGGATTCGTAATGGCTTTGCAGGGACGCTCGTCGGCGGTCTCGCCGTAGGCGAAGCCTTTCTTCATGCCACCGCCGAAAAGCAGCACGGAACCGGCCGCGGTGAAGTGCCGGTGCATGCCGTAGTGCTTCAATTCCGTCATGACCGCAGGCACCTCGACCTGGTCAGGCACTTTCTTCTCAGGCTTGCCTTCAGTCAACATGTCGCGGCTGAACTCGCTGGCCAGCACGATAAGCGTCCGGTCGAGCAACCCGCGCGCCTCGAGATCGAGCACGAGCTGCGCAATCGGCGCGTCGATCATCTTCTTCAACTCGACCAGCCGCGTGTGTCCGTCCTCATGGGTATCCCAATACTTGAACGGAATGTACTCGCTGGTGACTTCGATAAAGCGCGCGCCCGATTCACACAACCGCCGCGCTAACAGACAGCCGAGCCCGAAGCGTCCGCCCTGGTTGTAGATGTCGTAGATCTCTTTCGGCTCCTGCGACAAATCGAAAGCCTTCGCCGCGGGCGACGTCAGCAACCGGTGCGCGCTGTCCATAGACCGAAGCATCGATTCCTTCTGGTAGTCGCTGCCGTATTCGCTGACCGGACTCTGCTCCAGCAATTTCTTGTACAGACTATTGCGATTGACGAACCGCGATTGCGTCATTCCCGCCGGCGGCTGCACGCTGGCCTGCGCGTCTTCCGGATTCGGCACAAAAAAGGGACCGTACTCGTTCCCCAGGAAGCCCGCCGTGTGGAAGGCCTTCAACTCCTCAGCTTCGCCCTGATCAAAACGTTGCCCAATGTCGATGAACGCCGGGACGTCCGGGTTCAGCGGGCCGAGCGTCTTGGCGATCCACGCGCCGATGTGCGGCGCGGCAACGGACAGCGGCGGCTCATAGCCGGTGTGCCAGTGATACTGATGACGCGAATGCAGGATATGCCCGAGGTCCGCAGCCTGGTAGGTGCGGATCAGCGTGCCGCGATCCATGACCGAGCCGATCTTCTCCAGCCCCTCGGAAAACTTGACGTTGTCGACTACCGTATCGATGGACGGAAACGTGCTGAGCACGGCATCGGCCGCAAGACCGGACTCGTACGGCGTGTAACGCTTGGGATCGAAGGTTTCGGTGTGCGCCATGCCGCCGCCCATCCACAGCACGATCATCGTGTCCGCCGTCGGCGCGATTTGATCCCGAACCTCTTCGGCACCCACCTCGCGGGGGTAGCCCGCCGCCAGCGCGCCGAGCGTGGCTGCACTCGCGGTCTTCAAGAATTCACGACGATTCCAGGTCACGGGGGTCATAGTGTCACCTCTGTCTCGTTTCCGTTTGCCTTGCAATAGCCTGGGCTTAGTCCGGCGGCGTATCCCTAGTATATCAGTTGGAACTCAGGTTGCATCGCCATCGCCCACAGGAAGTCCTGAACGCCTTCTGGAGTCGCGGGCGAACCTATCACTTCCGCCGCCGCGGCGACTTCCGCCTCCGACGCATCCCGTTGCAGCGCATGCTTGTACACCCGGTTCACCAACTCCGGTGCCGGCGGCGCTTCGCCTTCCAGCAGCTTCGCCGCGCCCCGTTCAAGCTGGGTCGTCAGGGTCTGCCCATTCGTCAGCTCGACCGCCTCCAACGCCGTGGCGATGGACTGGCGGCGCGTCACCACCTGTTCGCGGTTCGGGCGTCCCATGGCCCGTGTCAGCGGGTCCGAGTTCACACGCCACGCGCGTATCTGCGGAGGAGGCGGCTCCTCATCCTTCCTCACGGGAGGAGGCGGCGTCTGATACTGGGGATTCTCCTGCCATGCGCCCGTAACCGACGCCAGCGTATCCAGGAACATCTCCGCCGTCATCCGCTTCACTTCCGGACCACGGAACACGTACGGGTCCGGCGAGTCTGGCGGCGTATCCTGCGCGGGCAGGCGATAGGCCCGCGACGTAAGAATGACCTTCATCGTGTGCTTCAAGTCGTACCCGTGATCGATGAAGTCGTTGGACAACCAATCGAGCAGATCCGCGTTCCAAGGCTCGTTCTCGATCACATCAACGGGCTCGACCAAACCGCGCCCCATGAACTTCGCCCAGAGGCGGTTGACAATGGTCCGTGAAAAGAACCCGTTGTCTTCACTCGTAATGATCTTCGCGAGTTGCGCGCGCCGGCCTTCCACGGATCGATCCGCGTCGATCTCCCCTACCTCGGGCCAGAGAAACTGCACTTTCGCCGTCTCACCCTGCGGCACATCGCAGCGCACCAACTCGAGCGCGCCGTCGGAAAACACGCTCGCCATGCCGTAGGCGTCCGTCAGTTTCCAGCGGTCCACGAAACTGTCGTGACACGACGCGCACTTAAGGTTCACGCCGAGGAATACCTGCGACACGCTCTGCGCCGCTTGCATCGGCGGCACCATCACCGCTGCTGTCACCCCGCGCCAGATGATTCCCTTCACGAATCCCTGGCTCTCCTCCGACGGATTCACAAGCTGCGTGACGAATTGGTCGTACGGCATGTTGTTGTATAGCGCATCGAACAGCCACGGCGTAATCTGCTTGCGGCCGCCGTCGATGTAGCCGGTGCCCTGAAAATCGTTCCGAAGCGCGTCGTTCCAGAAGGTCATCCAGTTCTCGGCATAGGCCAGCCGATCGTTCAACAACTGATCGACGAGCGCCGCATACTTGTTGGGGTCCGTGTTGGCCACGAATGCATCCAGCGCGGCAGGCTCAGGCACGAGTCCCGTCACGTCCAGATACGCGCGGCGCATGAACTGGGCATCGTACACCGGCTCCGCTGGCGTCACGCCGTGCTCGGAAAAATACGGCGCAAGAAACCGGTCAATGGGATGGTCCGCCGCGCCTTCCTGCAGGGGCGGCACTTCCGGATGGCTCAACGCGACAGGCGCGACATACGACGGCGCGGCGCCTTCAACGTCGTGCCAGGTCATCCCCTGATCGATCCACGCGCGCAAGACGCCGACTTCTTCCGGCGTCAACTCGGGACCCTTGGGCGGCATCACCAGATCGGGCTCCAGTCCCGAGACGAGATGAATCAGATAGCTCTCGGCGCTATTGCCTTCAACCACCGCCGGACCCGAGTCGCCGCCGGTCAGCAACTGCTCGCGCGAGTTCATCTGCAGGCCGCCGCGGCTCATGTCGCCGCCGTGGCATTGAAAACACCGCTCCGCCAGAAGTGGATGAATTTCCGTGTCGAAATCCACCGTATGTTTCGCGGGGACGGGGAGTTGCGGCGCATCTTGCGCCTGCCCAACGGGAATGATAAGCAGGATCGCGAACACCGCGATCGTACCGACGAAAAACAAACTACGCCTCACCAAGACTCCAACTCCTTGCAGCTCTACGACCTGGTCTATGTAACGCCGGGAGGCGGGACCGAATTTCAGCCTCCTGCGGCAATCTTGGACATGCGTTCGGACAAGTCGCGCAGATAGGCCTCGTCGCCACCGCTCAATTCGGCCGTCACGAACCCTTCATACCCAATCTCGGAAAACGCCTTGCGCACTTCCGGCCAATCGATGCTGCCTTCCATCAAATTGGTCCATTCGCGCGTATCGCGTTTGAAATCCTTGAAGTGCACTTTCTTGATGCGCGGACCCAACGTGCGAATCCAGTCCTGCGGATAGCCGAAGGCCACGATGTTGCCCACATCGAAATAGGCCTGCACGAAGGGGCTGTCGAACTCGTCCACGTACCGCGCGAATTCCAGCGGACTTAGCAGGAAGTCGTTCCACACGTCTTCGACGGTGATCAAAACCCCCAACTCTTCCGCAACCGGAATCAGGGAACGAATATGTTTCTGCGAACGCTCCCAGGCTTCGATATATCGGACGTTGGCCTTTACGACTGCGGGGACAAGCAACACGTTGTCCGCGCCCATGACCTTCGCACAGTGCAGCGCGTGCTCCACCTCGGCCCGGCCCTTCTCCTGGATCGCGGGATCGGGATCGGACAACGGCGCGCCCCAGCCACCGTAGATGATGGAGTGAATCGGCACGCCCGCATCGCGCGCCTGCTGGGCAAAGACCTCCGCCTGGGCCAGGTCCGCCATCGGCCCCGTCTCCAAACCGTCAAACCCGCAGTCCTTCGCCAGCGCAAACTTGTCAGGGTCCGAAAGCTCCTTCGGCAGCATCCCCGTGATGATGGCCTTCTTGAACGGTGGATAGGCAGCATCCTGCGCCTGCGCAAGCGACGAAGATAGCGCCGCAGCCCCCACGGCCACACTGGAGGTCATCAGAAAATCCCGGCGCGACAAGTTGCCCATACTACACTCCTTGGGTGCACCAAAACTCACCGCCAATCGCGAACAATGCGAATTCCCCCCAAGAGTACGTAGATCCCCCACCCGATATCAAGAAATGTCAGGTCCTGGTTTCCCCAATGTCCTCTGCCCAGAGTTCCGGGAAGCGCCGCTGAAACTCCTGCATCAGGCCAGTACACTCGGCGTCGTTGAGAATCTCGACTTCCACGCCACGGGAGCGGAGCAGTTCCGTCTCGCCCTGAAACGTGGTCTCCTCACCGACGACAACCTTCGGGACCTTGTACAGCAGAATCGCGCCGGAGCACATACTGCACGGCGAGAGGGTCGTATAGAGCACGCTTTCCCGGTAAACCCGCGCCGGTTGCCGCCCCGCGTTCTCCAACGCATCCATCTCACCGTGGAGAATCGCGCTCCCCTGCTGGTGGCGGCGGTTGTGACCCCGGCCGATAATCTGTCCGTTGTGCACGATTACTGAACCGATGGGTATGCCGCCCTCGGCAAGCCCCTTCCGGGCCTCCTCAACCGCTGCCGCGAAAAATGGATCCATGACCAGTTCCTTCAGTCCGATTCGTCTTCAATTCCCGACAACCGGCGGCTCCCATCCACACGACGGCCGTTTGCCAGGCAAACGCCGTTCGACTTCCTCTTGCGTGTACGTGCGCCCTTCATCGAGATCGCGCAATCCCTCTTCCAACTTCTGCCGTACGTAAAGTGCATACATGGCGTCGTCGAAAGTAGCCTGTTCTGAAAGGTGCTCGGCAATATCGTGGACGATTTGCTTAACGTTCTTCATAACAACCCTGCCATTGGGAAATCGCGATCTTCAATTGGCACCGTTCCCATGCCGAGAGTATGCGTCATTCCCGCGCTTCACGCCGTCAGAGGACACACGGCCACAACGTAGTACCTCGCTCGCCGAGCGCGGTACCAACCACGGACTGCTGAGAATCAGGTGCAGGATTTCTGAACTGCCAAAATCGGCACTACGCCTCTTCCGGCAACTTCCGCTCGATTTCCTCAATCCGATATCCGAATCCCGGTCCGTCGATCGTGCCCAGCGCGACCTGTCCGTCACGGCGCTGATACAAGCCCGGATGTACCTTCGCTTCCGCCTCGGAGGCTTCAGGGTAGAACTGCATGGCGTTGGTTTCGACACCCATGATCGTGCCCGCGTGGGCCGCGAGCAAGACGTGCGGCACCTGCGCCAGCATGGGGTTCGTCAGATCCTGCACCATGAGCGTCATGCCGTGGGCCTTGGCCCAGCAAAGGCTCAGCAGCGCGCCCGTCTGCGTCTTGCAGGTCTTAAGCGCCACGCCGGTCCATCCCAGCGATCGCCCCAGCCGCACGAGATGCCAGTCGTGCGCGCTTTCGTCCATGAACAGCGGCTTCCGCGCGGACACGCTGTGCACGTCGATGCGGTGCTTCTCCAAATCGTAAGGAAACGGCTGCTCTACATAGAGGATCATGCCGTAAATCCGCGGATGCGCGATGACCAATTGATCGAGGATCGCGTTCACGTACGCGGGGTCGGTGACCGTGCAGTTGAAGTCAGTCGTCAACCAGTCGACGCCGTGTTCGATGGCGATCTCTCCTACCTTCACCAGCCGGGTAAGGTCCCACGCCGCATCATTGCCGCGCAACTTCACTTTCAAGCAGTTCAGGCCGTCCCGCGCAATCCAGTCGCCCAACAGCACGGGGTAACCGTCGTCGGGTTCATCACCCGTTAATTCTGATTCATCCAGCGGGTCCAGCCCCCCCACGAGGTGCCACGCCGGCAGCGTGTCCACCCGCGGCATCACCAGAAAGTCTTCGGGATATAAGCCCTCGAAAGACACCTCCGCGCCCTCCGCCGGTTCGAGATAAGCGGACAAGTCCTGGTTCATGTACTCGGCGTTGTACGTTGAGTACGTCGGTACCCCGTGCAACACGCCGTAGGCATCGTGCACGGCAATATCAAACGCCGAACAACACACCAGCGCCGCCAGCCACGGCATGGGTTCGTCGCGCCCCTTGTTGGCCTCTTTCGTCAATCCCTTCAACGGCCCTTCCTGAAACGCGTGCCCAATTTCCATGGGATGCCCGGACCCGCCCAGCGCGATCCACGCTTCCTTGATCCGTACGCAAAATGCCTTCAGCGCTACATGCCGCTCGTCGTACGGCAACGCACTCGGCCACACCCACTGCACGCTCAGCGGCGTCTCCCCCCAACCGTCCGCGCGCGTGCCGTCTGCGCCTTCCACCGTCACCCGCACCCGCGCACAGGTCACATACGTAACCGTCTCCGTCCCAAACTTCAAGGGCACCCGTGTATACACAGGCAGAAAGTACAACGCCGCGTCCACCACGCGGATATCAGTGTCTTTGGGCATGAAACTCTCCTGCGTTGAATGCGCCCAGTGGCCGGTGCAGTATAATACAGTACGAAGACCGAAGAAATCCGCGTTGGGTACGCCAACATACGCAAACTATCAACAGCTGAACTGGAATGGAGTCCACCGCAAAATGGAACAGAAGCAAATCGAAGAGGCTGCCCTTCAATTGCCGATCGACGCCCGTGCGGGATTGGCGAAGAAGCTTTTGCTGAGCCTCAAGTCACCCGACGAACATGAAGTAGCAAAAGAGTGGCTGGCCGAAGCGCAACGCAGAGCGCGCGAATTGGATGATGGGACGGCCACTCCGGTTCCCGCCGAAGAAGTCAGGCGAAAGGCACGGGCATTATTCCGGTGAGGTATACGTTTCATTCCGCAGCCCACGCTGAATATCTGGACTCCGTGCGGATCGGATAGTATCGTCTTATGGATCGTTCTCGCACAAAAAGAAACTCCTGAGCGACACAACGAACGACGATTTCGTCCCTGGCACAATGGCGGAGCGAATCGCGATGGTGTGGCCGCTAACAAAAGAAGTCGCCGCACTTAGCGGTTTTGATGTGGACGAACCTATCCGAAGGAACGTCACGCGTGTTCTTCGGCGGCAGGCGAGGTGAGCGAGATTAGACCATTCATCCCCGCGAGGTGCTGTTAGGGCCTCGGAGGACGGATGACTGGGTCACCCCACCCCCTTCAACTCCAGCTTCCGCAGCTCTTCCGACCACGCTTTTCGTTCTTCCTCGTCGACCTTCGGGTCGGGGAGCAGGCTGCGGCGGGTACAGTTAACGAGCGCCTGGAGCGTCTGGTAGCGGCGGGTGTCCTGGATCGCCGGTGGCAGGTGGTCGTGGATGATTTCGAGCAC
>CAZWDH010000159.1:0-15892 GCA_964632865.1 uncultured Nitrospiraceae bacterium | reverse complement strand
CAAAGGACCCCTATGGTTTGACAGTGTCGGGCGGCGTGGGATACGCTGTGCGCGAAGAATCATCGAATCTGGGAGACACGGGAATGCGACAACTTGGTGTAGTACTGGCGATTGTACTGATGGCGGCCACGGTCATGGGCTGCAACTCGCTTGGCCGGCAGCCCCGGCTGGAGAACGCCTCCATATCGCCGGCCTCGCTCATGCCCGAACAAAGCGCCGTGATTACCGTGAAGGTGGTGGATAAGCACGAAATCGTCGATCGCGTCGTCGGCGTAGTCCTCGAAGATCCGCGCATGAAGTTCCCCCTTCGCGACGACGGCGTGGCGCCGGATCAGGAAGCAGACGACAATGTCTGGTCGCTCCAGGTGGACGTGCCTTTCGGCGCGCCCCCCGGTCAGTTTACGCTCGAACTCACGGCGTTCAACTCCAAGGGCGATGCTATCGTCGTGCGGAAGTCGAAGAACGAAGAAGGCCCTCTGACGACATCCTGCACGCTGGTGATCGCCTATCCGCCCGAGGAAGCCGCTCCCGCCGAGTCTCCCGAAGAAGCCGCGTCTGAAGGCTAGGAATTTCCTGACATGCTGTACCTGCTTATGGCGGCGTGCCTGAGCGCGCCCGACGTTTTCATCATTTCCGTCGATACCCTCCGCGCCGACCGGCTTGGCTGCTATGGGTACGAATACGATACCAGTCCCCATCTCGACGCCTTTGCCAAGAACGCAATGCTCTTCGAGGACTGCGTTACCGAAGTCCCCCTCACATCGCCCTCCTTCGGCGCCATGATGACCTCGCGCTATCCGCGCATGAACGGCGCGGCCCGCAACGGATTGCCGCTGCCCCCGTCGATTCCAACGCTCGCGGAGCAATTCCAAGCGGCGGGCTATTACACCTTCTGCGTGCAAAGCAATTGGACGTTGAAAGCGCCCTTGTCGGGTCTCGCGCGCGGGTTCGACGAGTATGACGACGGCTTCCACAAGAAGCGCTGGGGTTTTCTCAAGTCGGAACGATATGCCGACGAAGTGACGCGCATCGCATTGGATCTGTTGGAGAATCGCGATGCTTCCAAACCCGTCTTTGGCTGGATTCACTTCTCCGATCCCCACGCGCCCTACGAGTTTCACAAGAAATTCAATCCCGGCGATCGCGTGTTGCGCAAACTGAGCGACGAGGAAGACACGCGCGCCCGCTATGATTCGGAAGTCGCCTACACCGATCATCATATCGGGCAGATACTGGACGCGCTCCCGGAAGACGCCTACGTGTTGTTTGTCGCGGACCACGGAGAAAGCCTGCACGAACACGATTACCTCGGCCACGGCCGCCGGATCTATCAACCGGGTCTACACATTCCGCTGATCGTTCAGGGCCCGGGGATTGCCGCTGGCCGTTCCACCGTTCCCGCGCGCGGGATCGATGTCGCCCCCACCGTGCTCGGACTCGCCGGACTGCCCAAAGTCGACGGCATGCTGGGCGCGGACCTGCTCAACGATGCCGTGCCGCAGGATCGTGTGCGTGTCGTCGAGACTTACGGCGGGGCCGTTCCCCGCATCCCCGGCGCGAAGGCGCTCATGGCCTCGCGTCCGCCCATGCGTCAAGGCGTGCTCGCCGGCGAATGGAAATTGGTGATTGGCGGGCCGGAAACAGAGCTGTTCAATCTTGCGACTGACCCCTTGGAGTTGACGAATTTGGCGGATTCAGAACAGCAGCGGCGCGAGGACTTGGCCGCGTTGATTACGACGTGGGATACCGCGACCTCCAAGGAAGACGCCGAGGAAGCCGACCTCAGCGAAGAGGATATCGAAGCGCTAGAGAGCCTCGGCTACGTGGAGTGATTCGCCCGTCAGTAAGGGCAGCGGGTCAACCGATACGTCGTTCTTCCGCACTTCAAAGTGCAGGTGCGGTCCGGTTGAGCGGCCCGTGGAACCCACTTGGGCGATGGCCGAATCGGCCGTGACCGTGTCGCCCGCCTTTACCAGCAGTTTCGACGCATGCCCGTAGATCGTCTCCAGGCCGTTCGCATGTTCCACCACCACGACCTTGCCATATCCCGGCTTCCATCCGCTGAAGGTCACCTTTCCCGGCATGGACGGAAACACCTCGGTCCCGCTCTTTGCGGCGATATCGATGCCGTCGTGAAACTGTGGCCGCCCCGTGAAGGGATCCTTGCGCATCCCGTACTTCGACGTCAGTCGTGCCGGCCCGCCCAATACGCGCGACCAGGGGCTATCCGACACGCTCTCGCGCTCGGTCATTGAGCCCGGTTCCAGTATGGATTGGATAAGGCCCGTGATGTCGAGGTTCTTCCTCGAAACCGCGGCATGCGCGCTCGGGCCACCGCTACTCTGCGCCTGCACGCCCAAGGCGGAATGGGGCCGCAACGGCGGCACACTCCGCGTCGCTACTCGTGGCAGGCCGATGGCGCTTCCGTGCTTGCCCGCGCCGGATGGCTCCGGCATCGCAAGAGCTTGCTTCGGCTCCGGCATGGCGAACCGTTGCTTTCCCGCTGTGGGCATCGGCGCCGTGGGCGCTTCGACAGTCTTAGGGCTTGGAGTGGGCAACGCGACCTGTTGTGCGAAGGTCCCGACACGCGCATGCGTGCTCACGGCCGCAGCGAGTTCCTGCGCGCCCTTGCCCAGTCCCGAGAGACCCGAGACATCCAGCTTTTGACCCACCGACAACAGATTCGGGTCGCGCAGCCCGTTGGCCTTCGCAACCTGCATCACCGCGCGATGCACGTCCGCCTTGCTGGGGTCTTTGCCCTGGCTGCTTAGGCGGTCGCGGCAGATTTGCCAGAGGTTCTGCCCTCGCTCCACGACATGCGTACGCTGCTCGCGTGATTCAGCGCCCGGAGTAAGCCCCACATGCTTCATCGATTCGTGGAACTCGCCGCCGTTCGGCACCAAAGGCGGCGCCTGATCCTCAAGGACCCCCGAGGTCTGTTCCGCTGTTATCGGCGTTATCCGCATTCAATCCTCGCCCCACAGATGATTCCCCGTGCCTTCGGTGGAGCAAACGGTATGCCGACGCGGCTCAATTTTGTAAGTCTTTTTCTGGTAGTAATTTGCGAATTTCGCCCCGTTCGCGGCGCGCCCTCTTGCCGGAAGAAAGTTCCGCCAATAGGAGAATTCTGCACCTTGAGCGAACGCGGTTACCGCTCCACAATCGCGAAAAGACGGCAGCCGCTGGAATCAATTCCCTTAATCTTGAGCGGCACCGCGAAGAGGTAGAATAGATCCTTGTCCAGGTCTTGTGCGCCGTCGGGAAACTCCACGAGCAACGTGTCCCGGCTCAGCAACTGGTCGTGGAAAATCTTCCCCGCTTCGAGCCCCTCGCCGAAATTGATAGTGCTGTCGAAAGCGAACAGCTTCAGGTTCAATTCGGCGAAGTAGGGGACGCATTCCAGGTCGAACATGAGCGGGCGCCGCGGCGTGTCATTGCGCACGAAGAGAATCTCGAATTGGCCCCGGCGCGGTTCCAACTGTTCTTTCACGAAGTCGACGCTCACCCGAGGCACGCATTCCGCGATATCGGTCTTGAGCAAGGTCGCCTTGCCCATGAAATGCTCGAGGGGATAGTCGGTGCACGAATTCCCCTTGAAATAGAAATGGTACGGCGACTCGACATGGGTGCCCACATGGGTATGGGTGTTGACGATGTCGTACTTGAGGGTGCCGTCGCCCAGGCGGCCTTCCTTCACTTCAAAGGGCCTGCCTTCGACTTCTTGATTGGGGACCACCGCCAGTGAAAGGTCGACCAGTTTGTACGTGTTGAAATCGATGTCGAATACCATACGTTCTCCATTCTCGCGGTCGCGCTGCCGCCTTTCAGAAACGCGGCGAGTGTAGCATAGCAGCGCGGCAGATTCCGCGTTTGAACGCAAACCGCCCTCCCGGTAGGCTTTCCCTGGGATAAAGGAGGCGCATCGCATGGCAGCATTCAAGACCGGATACGTTGCATTGGTCTTCGCTTTCGTAGCGCTCGGGCTGGCAATTGTACCCCGCTATGTCATCGAAGCCCAGAACGAACAGAAGACCCTGGTCGAGCGGTTCGAAGAGGTCACGGACAAAATCGCCGCCGAACTGGAAGGGGATCCCCAACCCAATCCCATCAAATACTACGATCTCGCCGCGGTCGTCTGTGGGCTTATCGGTATCGTGCTTGGCGTTTTGGCGTGGCTGCAGCAATCCAGCGCCAAGATCAGTATCGCCGCCATCGCGATATCCGTTGCGGCCATTTCGTGGCGGTATTTCATCGCAAGTTCGGGGTAGCGGGGATAGGACCGATAGGACCGATAGGACCCATAGGACCAATAGGACGAGCAGGCCCTAGGTCTGCCTCGTTCGCGGTCCTGTTCCCATGGTGAAACACTGCCTGTCTTCTCAATTCCCCAGTCCATCATCTTCCGAACCGTCCGATCCGTCCCATTGGTCTCATTGGTCCTATTGGTCCTATGGGTCCTATTGGTCCTATCGGTCCTATCGGTCCCCGCGCTCCTATTCGCCTCCCTTCAAGTCCTATCGGTCCCATTCGTCCTATAAGTCCTATTTCTTCCACCTACGCCCCGCGCCTCCGTAGACCCGCTGGCCCCGCATATGCGAAAATAGGCTGGTTCGCGCGTGTATCGCGCTACGATCGGCATTCAATCCACCGGAGTAACCCGTGACCACCGTCCCCGCAGCCAAGGAACCCGCGCCCCCGTCCCGCCAGGATGTCTGGCGCATGTTCGACCGTATCGCCCACCGATACGATTTGCTGAACCGGCTGCTCTCGTTCCGGCAAGACGTCGCGTGGCGGAAACGCCTGGCGTGGCTCCTCCCCGATCGACCGGACCTGCGCGTCCTCGATCTCGCCACGGGTACCGGCGACGTGCTCCTGTCCCTCCATCGGAATAGCGGCCGGGTCCAATCCGGAGTCGGCGTTGACATGGCGGGGAAAATGCTCGCCATCGGCCACGAGAAGATCGCGGCGCAGGATCTCTCCAAGGCCCTGCGCATGGTGCGCGGCGACGCCATGACCATCGCCTTTGACGACGCGTCCTTCGACGCGGTGACGATCGCCTTCGGCATTCGCAACGTCCTCGACGTGTCCGAAGCCCTCCGGGAGATGCGGCGCGTCTTGCGGCCCGGAGGCCGCGCGCTCGTGTTGGAATTCTCGCTCCCCGGCAACCCACTCTTCCGCGCGGGATACCTGTTTTACTTCCGCCACGTGCTTCCCCGCATCGGCGGCCTCATTTCGGGTGACAGCTACGCGTACCGGTACCTCAACAAGACCGTCGAGAGCTTTCCCTACGGGGAGGCCTTCTGCGCGCTCATGCGGGAGGCGGGGTTCACGGACGTCCGGGCCCATCCGCTGACCTTTGGCATTGCCACCATCTACGAAGGGAGCGCATAGCGGTGCCATGACAGCTCCAATTCTCTATCCAGAAACCGTCGAACCCGGCCAGGCCAAGGAAACGCTGGCCATGCTCGTCGAGAAGGCCTTCGAATCCGTCGCGGCAAAAGGTGAATGCCATCGCCGTGCCCTGCGCGTGGAGGTGCCCGTCGAAGGGGTGGAGCCCCTCGCCTGGCTCGAAGCGCAGGGCATGCGGTCCCGCGGCTACTGGTGCTCTCGCGAGCGCGATTTTGAACTGGCAGGCGTCGGAACCGCCGACATCATCTCCGCCGAAGTGGAGTGCGATTACGAGGAACTGTTCGACATCCTCAAGGCCGGCATATCGTCCGTGCACCCCAACCTCCGGTATTACGGCGGAATGCGGTTCCGGCAATGCGCGCCGGCGTCCGAAAAGTGGCGACCCTTCGGCGCGTACCGTTTCGTGCTGCCCCGTTTTGAAGTATTCACGCGCGGCGCGCAAACCTACCTCGCCTGCAATGCGATTCTCGATGCAGAAACCGGCGACCTTCCGGAACGGATTCTCGAAGCCCTGCACGCCATGCCATTCCCAGGCAAAGACGAAGTAGGACCCGTGCCCAACGAATCCACACGCATCGATGCTCCCGACCGCGACACATGGAACGAACAGATCGTCAGACTACTGTCCGAGTTCGAGCGGGGCGCGATTGACAAGGTAGTGCTCGCCAGGGAATCCGTATTCTCTTTTGATTCCACGCCCGATCCGGTTTCAGTGCTCCGCCGCTTGTCCGAAGGATCCACACGCACATACCGGTTTTGTTTCCAGCCACGGGCCGAAGCGGCATTCGTTGGTGTGTCGCCGGAACGGCTCTACAAACGGCAAGACCAATTCGTGCGCAGCGAGGCCGTCGCCGGCACGCGTCCGCGCGGGAACAACGCGGCGGAAGACGCGTCCCTCGGCCACGATCTCCTCTCCAGTGAGAAGGAGACCCGCGAGCATCGCTATGTGGTCGACGCCGTCCGCACGGAGTTTGAACGGCAATGCACCGCTGTACATATGGAGTCCGAGGCAGCCTTGCTGCAGCTTACTGAATGCCAGCATTTGTACACGCGCATCGAAGGCATCCTCAGCGATGGGGTAACCGACGCCGACCTCTTGAAATCGCTGCACCCCACGCCGGCAGTGGGGGGGAGCCCCCGCGAGGAAGCCCTGCGATGGATCGACGAGGTCGAGCCCTTCGATCGCGGCTGGTACGCGGGGCCTGTCGGGTGGGTCGGTTCCGATTCCGCCGAGTTCGCCGTGGGCATTCGGTCAGCGCTGGTACACGAGAACGCGCTCTCGGTTTATGCTGGTGCCGGCATCGTAGCGGGATCGGATCCCGCTTCTGAGTGGGACGAATTGGAAAATAAGATCAGCCGCTTTGTCGGAGTGTTGAGCGGATGAGCACAATTGCGGCAAGAACATTGAACGAACTCTGGGCGAAGCTCATCGTTGAAGAACTCGTCCGTTGCGGCGTCGACCGGTTCGTGCTGTCACCGGGTTCGCGCTGCACGTCGCTCACCCTCGCCGTCGCGGAACACCCGCGCGCGAAATCGGTCGTCCATTTTGACGAACGAGGCGCAGGCTTCTTCGCCCTTGGCCAAGCCCGCGCCTTGGGCCGCCCCGTCGCATTGGTTTGCACTTCCGGCACCGCCACCGCCAACTACCTTCCGGCCGTCGTGGAAGCCGCGCAGTCCCTGGTGCCGCTCATCGTGCTGACCGCCGACCGTCCCGCCGAACTACTGGACACCGGCGCGAATCAAACCATCGATCAGAATCATCTTTACGGCCGGTACGCCCGTTGGTACCACGCCGTTCCTTGTCCCGACCGCGCGATTGCACCCGAGGTGCTCCTGACGGCGGTCGACCACGCGGTGCACCGTGCGATGTCCGCACCGCAGGGTCCCGTGCATCTAAACTGCGCGTACCGGGAGCCCCTCGCGCCGGTCGAGTCCGGCGAGGACTTCGAACCGTATCTCAGTAGCATCGCAACCTGGAGGTCACAGGGGCGACCCTACACAACCTGCGCCCGTGCGGAACACGCCATCACACCCGAAGACTCCCAGTTCCTGACGGACTTGCTGCGGTCGGCGCAACGCGGCGTCATCGTCGCGGGCCAGATGGATGCGCAAGTCGCGGACGAAGTTCTCACGCTGGGGCAAGCCTTGGGTTGGCCCATTCTCGCCGACGTGACATCCGGCCTTCGTCTGGGCACCGCAGGGACGACCGTGGTCCACCACATCGATCAGCTATTACATTCGCCGCAGATTCGCGACGCGTTGGTGCCCGATGTCGTGCTGCACTTCGGCGGCCCGGTGACCTCCAAGCGATTGATGCAGCAGATGGAATCGCGACCGCCCGAGCACTACATCCGCGTCGCCGATCATCCTTTGCGCCACGACCCCATCCACCGGGTGACCTTGCGCATTCAGACCGATCCCAGGACCTTCTGCATCGGATTGGCTTCCGCATGCCGCAACACGGGTGCATCGGAGTGGACGCAAACGCTTCTCACGTGGAACGACGCCGTGTTCGCCGGAATCGACGCCCGCTTGAACCCGTCGCTCGAAATCAGCGAACCCGGGCTCGCCAGACAAATCGCGCGCCTCGTTGACGAAGACAGCGCCCTGTTCCTTGGAAACAGCATGCCGATCCGCGACATGGACATGTTCGGCGATCCGGCGGGCGAACGCGTTGCGGTCTACGCGAATCGCGGGGCCAGCGGAATCGACGGCAATATCGCAACTGCAGCCGGCATCGCGCAAGCGCAGGGTTGCACGGTTACCGCGGTCATCGGCGATCTGGCCGCGCTGCACGATCTGAATTCACTGGCCCTCCTCCGACACCCTGAGGCAAAGGTCATTCTCATCATCATCAACAACGACGGCGGCGGTATTTTCCATTTCCTTCCCGTCGCGGAACGCACCGAACACTTCGAGCACTACTTCGGCACGCCCCACGGCCTTGCTTTCGCCAGCGCCGCCGAACAGTTTGGGTTGAAATACGCCCGCCCGGGCAGCATGGATTCCTTCACGGCTGCTTACGAAGCCGCCTGCGAACTGCCGGAGTCCTCCATCATCGAAGTTCAAACCGAGCGCGAATCGAACCGGGCGCTCCACCGCGAGTTGCAGGAAGCCGTGGTCGCCGCGATTGAATCCCATCCGAAGGCGTGACCTCGTCATGCGGCTCGCCCATCAAACAAGCGGAAATGCGGACGGACCGTTGCTGTTGTTCTTGCACGGGTTCCTCGGCGACGCGAAGGAATGGCGCAACATCATACCCGCGTTCGAGCCGCGCTACCGCTGTCTCGCGGTGGATCTCCCGGGCCACGGCGCGAGTCCAATCGCCAATCCCACCGAATGCGGTTTCGTAGAAACCGCAACCGCTCTTATCGAACTCGTTGACGAAGCGGGCGCGGACACCTTCTCCGCGATCGGCTATTCCATGGGCGGCCGGATCGCCCTTTACCTGGCGTCAATCTACGCCATGCGCATCGATGCCCTCGTGCTCGAATCGGCTTCGCCGGGACTGCCATCGGAAGACGAGCGGCCTGCGCGGCGAGAATGGGACGACGCGATCGCGCACCAACTGGAAACCATGGACATGCCCGCGTTTCTCGACGAATGGTACGCGCAACCCCTCTTTGCGACCTTGCTGCGGGACCCAAGAAGGTTCGCCGAACTGAAGGCTCGCCGTGCGCATCACGACGGCCGCCAACTCGCTGCGGCCATGCGCGCATTGGGCGCCAGTGCGCAGCCATCGCTGTGGACGGAGTGGGGAGGCAATCATATTCCAACCCTGCTGATCGCGGGTGCGCTGGACGAAAAGTACGTCGCCATTGCCAAGACGATGGGGGAGAGCTGCCCGGTTGCGGAGATCGCCATTGTCCCCGATTGCGGTCACAATGTGCACTTCGAAAACCCCAGCGTTTATACTGATCGCGTTCTGGCATTTCTCGATCAACATCAGGAGTAGCGTTCATGGCATCCATTGCGTGGGTCGAAGCCGGCCAATACACGGACATCAAGTATCACAAGGCGGAAGGCATCGCGAAAATCACCATCAACCGGCCGCAGGTGCGAAACGCTTTTCGCCCGCTCACGGTCGACGAAATGCAGGATGCCCTGCGCGACGCGCGCTTCGACAGCGAAATCGGCGTCATCATTCTCACGGGCGAAGGCGAGAAGGCCTTCTGCTCCGGCGGGGATCAGAAGATCCGCGGCGATGCCGGATACAAGGACGACGCAAAGGAAACGATGCGGCTGAACGTGCTGGATTTCCAACGCCAGATGCGGACCTGTCCCAAGCCCATTATCGCTATGGTCGCGGGCTACGCCATCGGTGGCGGGCACATCCTCCACATGGTTGCTGATCTCACCATCGCCGCCGACAACGCCATCTTCGGGCAAACCGGTCCCAAGGTCGGGTCCTTCGACGGCGGTTACGGCGCAAGCTATATGGCCCGCATCGTGGGCCAGAAAAAGGCCCGGGAGATCTGGTTCCTCTGCCGGCAATACAACGCTCAACAAGCCCTCGAAATGGGCCTCGTCAACACCGTCGTGCCCTACGATCGGCTTGAGGAGGAAACCGTGCAATGGTGCCGCGAGATCCTCGCCAATTCGCCCATGGCGATACGGTGTCTGAAGGCTGCGCTCAACGCCGACTGCGACGGACAAGCGGGTCTCCAGGAACTCGCGGGCAACGCCACCATGCTCTTCTACATGACCGAAGAAGGCCAGGAAGGCCGCAACGCCTTCAACGAAAAGCGGAAGCCCGATTTCAATAAGTTCAAACGATTCCCCTGATGGCCGGATACTGACAAGGCATAATCGAATCCACCAAGCATGAGTGAATCACGCATCAAGATTTGGGCACTGGCGGCCCGGCCCAAGACCCTCTGGGCGGCGGTGGGACCGGTCATTATCGGTACCGCAATGGCCTATGGCCGCGGCCAGGTGGATTGGCTCTCATTGCTATGCGCACTCATCGGCGCCATCCTGATCCAGATCGGCACCAACCTCTCCAATGACTACTTCGACTTTGTCAAAGGCACCGACACCCACGAACGAATTGGCCCCACCCGCGCCACGCAGGCTGGGCTCATTTCGCCCGAGGCCATGCGCCGCGCCTATATTATTGCCTTCGGCCTGGCGCTCGTCCCCGGCGCGTACATCATCTGGCGCGGTGGTTGGCCCTTCCTCGCAATCGGGATGATCTCCATCATCTGCGGAATCCTCTACACCGGCGGGCCCTTCCCCTTGGGATACATCGGTCTCGGCGACGTGTTCGTACTCGTGTTCTTCGGTCCCATCGCCGTGGGCGGCACCTACTACCTGCACACGCTGTCCATCGATTCCGCAGCGATCGTCGCCGGACTGGCGCCCGGACTCCTTAGCGTCGCCATCCTTGCTGTCAACAACATGCGCGACATCGAGGAAGATCGCCGCGCCGGCAAGCGCACCCTGGCCGTGCGATTCGGCCGGCGCTTCGCCCGTTTCGAGTACCTGGTTTGTATCTTCGTGGCGGCCTTCGTCATCCCCCTCTACTTCTACGCCACCGCCGACAACCGTTTGTTTGCACTCGTGCCGCTGCTCATCGTGACGGCCGCCACACCCGCAATCAAAACGGTTTTCACTTCCACAGACGGCGAGGCATTGAATGGCGTGCTCGCGAAGACCGGAAAACTGCTGCTCGCGTTCAGCATCCTGTTCTCCTTGGGGTGGGTGCTGTGAGCGGGGCCACTGCCACGTTTTACCGCTATCAACTTCCCCTGACCAGACCGTTCGTTCTCCAACAACAAAGCTTGTGCGAGCGCATCGGTCTGCTCGTACGGCTCAGTACCCCCGCAGGCGCCACGGCATGGGGCGAGATCGCGCCATTGCCCGTATTCAGTCGCGAGGCGCTTGACGAGGCCCTGCACCAGGCGCTGGACGTTGCAGCCGTACTCGTGCGCCGCGATCTGGATCGGGCCGACCCCCGTTTGATCGGGTTGCGCCGGCAAGAGAACTACTGGGCGTCCGTCCGGTTCGGACTCGAATCCGCACTGGCCGGATTGCAAGCGGTGCACGCCGGTATCTGTCCCGCGCGGCTTCTCGCGGAGACGCCGCCGGAATCGGTCCACACCAATGCGCTGCTGACCGGCACCGACTCCAGGGTCATCGATGAGGCTCTCGGGCTCGCGGAACGCGGCTACACCGCCATCAAACTTAAAGTCGGGCGCAGCGCCATCCGGGACGAAGCCGCCACCGTGCGCGACCTTCGTGCCGAATTGCCGCCGCAGGTCGGCATCCGCCTCGACGCGAATCGCGCCTGGAGTTTCGACGATGCCCGTGCATTTGTCTCCGCTGCAACACCTGAATCCATTGCCTACATCGAAGAACCCTTGTCCATTCCGGGCCGGCTCCCCGAACTCACCGCGCAATCCGGCATCGCCTACGCCGTCGACGAAACGCTTCAGGATCTCGGATGGCGGATCGCCGCCTCCTTGAGGGAACGCGGGGAAGATGCCTTGGACCATTACCCTTCATATCCCGACTCGTCATTGGCCCATGCGGCGCTCGGCGCTGCGGCCTGGATCGTGAAACCCACGCTGCTCGGTGCGCCGTTGGACTTCTTTGCCGACGCCGCGCCACGCGGTGGTTATGGCGGACCAGTCGTGGTAAGCTCGTCATTCGAATCGGGCCTCGGGTTGGCCATGCTCGCGCAACTCGCGGCGACAGCCAATCGTGATACGATTGCCGCGGGGTTGGATACGCAACGGTGGTTCGCGGCCGATACGCTGGAGGAGGACTTGCTCAACGTGGACGGAACCTGCGACCTTCAACACGCTTGGGAGTTGGCGCAGCATCCGCGCATGGACCGGCTCGAGGAGATCGCCCATGTCTGAGCGCGCCTGGCCATTGGCGGTTCCCGCGAGTCACATCAGCGATGCACCCGCGATCGTCGGTTTCGATACGGCCGTTTCCTACAGCGAATACGCAGAACACGTCGAGCGGATTGCGGGTGTCTTTCACCGATCGGGCATACGCCCCGGCGATCGCATCGCTGTTCTCTCGCTTCCTTCCATCGACTACCCGAAGATTCTCATGGGGTGCTTTCACGCCGGCGCCGTGGCCTGTCCGCTGAACACCCGCGTGCCCCGGCAGAGCCTCGCGGACTTTTGCCGCCGTCTGGATGTCAAAGCGCTCTGCGTGGATGAAGCCTTTTCCAACGTGAGTTTTGACGAGATCCCATCGTTGGAGACAAGCGAAATCTTGGGTTCGTCGGTAACGGAACCCGCGCCGCATCTCGTCGATCCGCGCCAACCCGCGGTCATACTTTCCACCTCCGGCAGCACCGGTGATCCCAAATCCGCGCTTCACACGCTCGGAAGTCTCAGCCAAAACGCCTTCGCCTCGAACCGGAATCTCCCTTTGCAGTCCGGCGACCGTTGGCTGTTGTCGTTGCCACTGTTTCACGTCTCCGGTCTGGGTATTGTATTCCGTTGTCTCTGGAGCGGGGCGGCCATCGTCGTGCGGAAGCCCGAGGAAACCCTGGAGGACTTGATTCTTCAGCACGATGTCACCCACGTGTCCCTCGTGGCCACGCAGCTTTTCCGGCTGTTGCAGACCCAGAAAGGCATGGAGGCGCTCGGGAAGCTTAAAGCGATCCTCGTCGGAGGCAGTGCGATTCCCGCTTCGGTCATTGGAGAGGCCTACGTGCGAAAGCTCCCCATATGCACCACCTATGGATTGACTGAGATGGGGTCCCAGGTGACGGCGACCCAACCCGGCGATCCGCTGCGCACACTGCAAACCTCCGGCCGGCCGCTACTGCCCGACACGGTCTCCATTTCTTCGGACGGAGAAATCCTGGTGCGCGGCGCTTCGCTGTTCCAGGGATACGTCGATAGCGGGAAACCTGAACTCCCGCTTACGCCCGAGGGTTGGTTCGCCACGGGCGACCTCGGTGAATTCGACGCCGCAGGCAACCTCCGCGTGCTGGGCCGCCGCGACAACATGTTTATCTCCGGCGGCGAGAACATTCAGCCGGAGGAAGTCGAGCGTTGGCTATGCCGCTTGGAAGGAGTCGTCGAAGCCGTAGTGGTACCCGTTCAGAACGCCGAGTTCGGCGCCCGCCCCGTCGCCTTCGTACGCGTCGCGCAAAAAGAGTTTATGCAGCCTATCCGCTTCCAGCTCTTCCTTGAAGAAAACATTCCCGGGTACAAAGTGCCGGACATCTTCCTCCCCTGGCCCGCCGAACCCGATGAGCAGGGTATGAAGATCGATCGCGAACACCTCCGCGAACTCGCCGAACTCCATCAACAAACCGAAGAGGTTTAAGACCGAAGAACATCCCCCTCGAACCCCCTTCGAAGGCGTCCCTGCTGTCTCTGCTGTCTCTGCTGTCCCTGTCGTCCCTGTCGTCCCTGAGTTCTCTTACCGGCGCCCCAAGAATCCCCAGAAGTTCTCGCTGAGCAGTTGCGCCGCGTCTCGCCGAATCTCGTCCTCTTTCAGCGTCCATCCCGCGGCAAGCAGATCGGCGTACTTGTCGCCCAACACTTTCGCTATGATCCTGCGCGAGTGGTCCCACTTGTAGAGCACCTGCTCAAGCACGCGCGCGTCGGAATGCTGCGGCACAACGCTGGTACCCAGCAACTCGAACCGCGTACGCGTCATCTCCTCGATGAGACTCGGATTGTTCAGGAACCACCAGCATCCGAACAGGAACAAGTTCGGAAACTTCCGCGCCGTCACGCACAACTCGTGCTGGTTTTCGCGCGACAGGAACGTCGCCATGAACTTGTTGTCCGGATACGCCGCGCACAGCCGTTCTAACGCACCCACGTCCGCTTTCGCGACTCCATCGCCCGCCAGTTTCAGCGCCGGATTTACGCTGCGTTTCACGCCAATCATCGTCGCGAATGGAATGCCGCACTCCCGCGCGGCGGGAACGATGCACTGGTCGATAATCTTCACGCGAACCGAATCTTCGGGATACGCAAAATCCGGCGGCAACGACACCGCCATGTAAAGCGCGTTCATGCGTTTGATTTGGTCGGTGAGGAAGCGGTGGACTTCCTGAATCGTCTTCGGTTGGAGCGAGGACTCCACGTCATAGCCCCATTCCTTGAGCCGCTGGTGCGCGTTGCTCCAATCGTTTAACAGGGGATCGATGCGAAGGGCCGCATGAAACCGCGGGTCGCCTTGGTAGCCCCCTTCCCACACCGGCCGCTCCAGCGCGTCGAAGGGATCGTTCGTCATCACCACACTCGTGAGGTTCGCGCGCTCGAAGACGCGATCGATGTGACTCGACGGGTCGGCGTCCTTGAAGTATGCGCGGAAAGCCTCGAGATCCCGCGAGGCCACGTCCAACCCCAGTTGATCGAGCACCGTCAGCACGCCCCGGCACGCCTCGCTGTACGGCGTCCGCTTGACGAACAACTCATCCCAGATGAGGCTGGCCTGCTCTTGCTTTGACAGCTTCCAGTACGCGTCGTAGGGCATCCGCGTCGCGCGCATCACTTCCGCGATGAGGTAGTGATAGGTGAGCAGTTCGTCCAGACCGAACAATAGCAACTCGCCGAAAGGCGGCGCGTAGAGATGCGTATGCAGATCCGTGACCGGCGTTTCCGCCACGATGCGGGTTACCGCCTCCCGCATCCGCGCCGCGTCGTGTCGCCCAAAGGTTTGGGTGTTTGCGTGTGTGCTGGTTGTCATGGTGCGGTATCCTCCCTTTACCAGAGGCCGCGCAATTACCATTTTCGCGATAAAACAGACGTCGCGCCATTCGCGCTTTTGAAGAACATCCCCCTGCATCCCCCTTCAACGGGGGAATTGCCGCGACCGCAATGCGGACGCGAAAGGATCCGCCAGGATAGCTTGGGGGGTGAGACGCCTTTCGTTGCCACCGGACAACGCAAGACTGCTCAACTCCCCCTTTGAAGGGGGATCAAGGGGGATGTTCTTTAGCGTTTGCCTCTAGAGTATGTTTTTCCGATAGCGACTAACGCAGTGATTTCCGTGCATCGCCGGCGACCCGAGTTGGGATGCCGAGGTGCATGCACGTGCTGACCAGTTCCTGAAGGATATCGCCGTAGCCGATGGTGATGTGGTTCGACATGTGCGACGCCATGCACTGGTCACGGTCGTAACCCGGAATGTGCACGTTCGCGATCGGCCATACCTTGGTCGTGCGGTTGAGGCGATCCTGCACTTCCGAATCCGGCATGTCGAGCACGTCGCCCGTTCCGCAGTCCATGCCCAACTGACCGAACTGCTCGTAGCACCGCGCCCACGTGATCACGCCCGGCTTCGATACGCCGGAGCACGTGCCGCCGCCTTTCGGGAAGTACATGGGCGGTTGCCGATAGACCCTCGTCTTGTCCCATCCGCCGAAGTGCGCGGGCGGCGCGCCACCGGAGATTAAAAACACCCACGCAAACTTGCCCTGCCAGTCGCGGCCCCAGCGCACGTCGTGCAGCGTCGTTTCCGGCGCCATCTTCTTGCGCTGGTAGATTTCGTT
>CAZWDH010000158.1:0-15943 GCA_964632865.1 uncultured Nitrospiraceae bacterium | reverse complement strand
AGAACATCCACGCCGCCCCACCGATCCAGGATCGAGGCAGCGCTCTTTTGCAACGCGTCGCTGTCCACCACGTCGCAGGGAACAACCATCGGTTCTCCGACCGCGGCGTTGGCGGTTTCCGCGACTTCCCGCAACCGGTCTTCCCGCCGCGCCACAAGCGCTACCCGGGCGCCTTCGGACGCCGCGCGGAGCGCTAGAAGCCTTCCGATACCGCTGGACGCGCCGGTGATCACGACGCGCTTGTCCTTCCACGCAACCAATCGCCTTCGAGCCATACTTCATTCACCTCGTTGTTGCGGTCATCGTAGCACACCGGATCAGCCATGGCGTGAAACTTCCTCTGTCCCCTTGGTATGGTAGTTGTAACGAAACCGCTGGCCATGAACCCAGAGGTTGTGGAATACCATGCACGTTCTTCTTTCCCTCATTGCGGCGATCTCCGCGGTGCAGCAGGCGCCACTCCCGGCAACCGCGCCCACGGCACAGCCAGCGCCCATCTACACTCCCGGCATGAAGCTCTATGTCAACGCGTCGGGATTGGCGTTTCGCCGGGGTCCGTCGCTGGAAACCGAGCGAATCCACTACATCACGCATGGAGACGAAGTCACGGTCCTCGAAGACAACCGGGTTCCCGTGACATTCGAGGCCGAAGGGATCAAGGGGCACTGGCTCTACGTGCAACATGGCGCTTACAAGGGCTATGTATTCGATGGATTCCTGTCGCCCGAGCCGCCGCCGCTGGATTCGCGCATCGACTGGACCTTCGTTCCTGGCGCGCGTGTCGGACCTATCACCGCGACAACGGATTATGAAGCGATGGTGACGATTTTCGGAGCGGAACATGTGGTGGATGCCCCAGTCGAATTGGGCGAGGGAGAAACCGAACCCGGAACGGGAATCGTCATCGGCCAATCGGACGCCTATACGACTATCCAGTGGACCGTGTATCGCAAACGGCCCAAGGCCGTCCACATCCGCGGCGCGAACAGCCCGTGGAAGTCGCTCGACGGAATCGGGATTGGAACGCCCCTGTCAATGCTGGAAAAACTGAATGGGAAGCCCGTCGACTTCGCCGGGTTCGGTTGGGATTATGCAGGAACGGTCACGGGCTGGAACGGCGGCGCGCTGGAGCGGTCCTATGCGCTGCGATCGCGATTTAGCTGCGCGTTGGCCCCCACAGAGCCGTACCCCCGTGCCGACGCCGACGCGTTCCTGGGCGATTCCATATTTTCCTCGGACTTGGCGGCGGTGGATCGGTTGAATCTGCGGGTCGTGCAAATGGTGGTCCACCTGGAACCGGAACAAGAGAAAACACGAACACCTGCGAACGTCGCGCTGCGCGCGTACTCCCCTGGCGCGACGTACTACGTGCTGGCCTCGAAACTGAACATGCGTGTCAAACCCGAACTTGGGGCCGACCTCGTAGCCAGCATTCCCTATGGCGCCCAGGTCACCATCGCAAACGAAGCAAGCCCCGGCACACCGCTCACGTCGGAGGGCATGCCGGGGCAATGGGTCGCGGTCGACTATTCCGGTATGCGCGGATACGTCTTCGATGCCTACCTTTCGCCGTTGCCGGCGCCGGGCCAGGGCTGCAATGGCCTGACGGAGTACATCCATTCCGTTTCAGCTATCTCGCAGCAGGACTCCGGGGCCGGCGGAAACGAGATCCTGACGGTGAAGGGCTTTTCGCTGCCTCAAGCTTTCGTACTCGCCAAGCGCGCGATCCCTGCATTCGCCGGAGCGGCATATGTGGTGGATGGCAGCGGCGGCGTCACCGTTCAGAGCGGAGCGTCCACGCTTACCATCCACCAGGAGCCAAACGATACCGTGCGGATTAGCGTCGAACGCGCGCGCGGCGCATTCGCACCGTAACCGGCATTACACCGAGCCGACCTGCGCGAACGCGTCTACCGTCGCCTCGATGGTGTAATCCACGTCCTGCAAGGGGATGGAGCGCGGCGTCATTTCGACCTTCAGTTTCGGGCACTCTTGCGACGGATTCTCATCGTTCTCGCGAATGAGGTCCAGGAAGTCGACCGGTTCGGGCGGTACCAACGAGATTTCCGAGCCCAGTCCATTCGGGTTGGAGGCAGTGCCCAGGACGACCGGATCCTGATCCTGCCCGTTGACGGGCGCCGGGATATAAGACACCGTGATGTCGGAAAGGAAGTTGAAGTTCCCCGAATCTGCGGTGAGGATCGTCTCGACAAGTTCCAGCCCACTCAGGCGGATGAAGTTGCTGATATCCACCCCGCCCACCTGAAGAAACCGTTCTTCCAAATCACTTTCCGATGGCAGATTGCACAGATCTTCCTCATACATGACATTCGGTTCGCCCTTGGGAAGGAAAAGATCTGCGAACAACGTTCCTTCACCCACCTCTGCCGTAAATCGGACCGGGCCAACTTCAATGAAGCCCCCGAAGCACCCGACTGTCGCGACGAGTGCTGCTCCGGTTAACGAGTAAGCGAGACGGCGTCTTCTTCGAATAGTGGGAAACATATAGCGCGTTCCTTTCGTACTAACTTAAATTCAACCGTTTCAAGCGCAAGTCCCCACTCGGCCCGCAACCTCTGGAAGGGAAAACGGCCCAGATCTCCGGGAATATTCCAAGAATTCGGCATTCCCCGCTTCAAGCCTGAGGTGACCCGGACCGCGGCGATGTGATATCCTCCGCCCTGCTGTCTGGCTGACGGTTTGCGGCAAGCCCACGGATGAACGGGTTGTTACGGAGTGAATCAGGATTGGGGACACATCCCGAAGTCGCCAGTACCTCACACCTCGCCCCGTACAACCCACTCGAATCAGGAAGTAACGGATGAGCATTATTGAAACCTTGAGCAACCCGACGATGGTCCATGCCGCCGCAGTGCATCTCCCGATCGCGCTGGGCATTATCGGGGTCCCCCTCGTCTATATCAGTTGCATTGTCGGACGCGAAAACGAGGCGCTCCGTTGGGTCACCGCCGGTTGTTACGGTGCATTGGCAATTACGGCAATCATCGCCATGCAGTCTGGCGAAGGCGCGATGGGTAAAGTACCGGCCCAACTGCCGAAAGAGATCTGGGAACAGATCGAGTATCACGAGAAATTGGCGCGCGTGATTTGGATGCTCGGCGCGGCAACCGCGGTCTTCGTTGCGCTCACGGCCATCCGGATCCGGTCCGTGCAAGTTACCATGTCCACGGTTGCCATGCTGCTGAGCCTTGGAACCGCGGTATGGGTCGCCATTGCCGGCCACCATGGCGGCATGTTGGTCTACGAACACGGCATTGGCACACCGGGCGTGCAACTGCTTCTGGCAGAATCCGCGCCCCAAACCAATGTCTCCGTTGACGATCCGCCGTCCACCGTGGATCCAGCGTCTTTCGCAGCGACTCCCGTGGAGGATGGACTCGAACCGAAGCTCCTCCCCTTCACGATAGAAGAGGCAAAGCAAGTCAGCTACGCGAATGACATTGCGCCGTTGTTGGAAGAAGTCTGTACCGAGTGCCACCGGCCGCGCCGGACCGAAAGCGAACTGGATATGACCACGGTCGAAGGCATGCTGGCGGGAGGCGAAAAGCTGGGTCCCTCTATCATTCCGGGCAATCCGGATGCGAGTACCTTGATCCAATACGTGCGCGGCGTGTTGCAGCCGCAGATGCCCAAAGATGAATACCCGCTGACCGACGATGAACTGCGACTGCTGCGGATGTGGATCGCGGCGGGCGCCAATGACGACAGCGACGCTTAACGCAACTTCCGCGGCAGAAAGATTTGTCCGTCGTCGAGATCTGTCCATGCGCGTTCAGTTCTGGGTCCAAACGAAGACCCAGTTCAAAGACGAGACCGGCTTAAGGTTCGCTGCGAACGCACGTAGTTTCTCGCCGGGAATATTCACCCGATTACCACCCGTTAGGCACTATGGGATTCGTTCCCAATCGCCGATCAGGCCTGTACTTGCCAGACCGCCCTCGGTAAAAGATGACTAAATGAATGAAACTTGACTATTTTGTCCGAATGCGTTAATCTAAAAAGGTTTAGTCGCGCTGGCTGTTTAGACAAATGTCACCATGAACGCGGGCCGCATCGGGGTGTGGCCTGAGGCACCTAACTCATTGGGGTAGACATTGTTGCCCGGGTCGAGAACCAGCCGGTGTCGATCAAAAACGTCGAGTCGTGGTGCGGTCTTCCACGACCGATGACGAGCGGAGTGAAAAGCCCAAGCAAGGCAGAAGTGCATTCAAGCATTGCACAATCGCGGAGTACGAACACATCGTACGTTGAGAAACGTCACGAGACCGGAAACGGTCGCGTGTGCCTTCACAATGCGTCCCCACCGCGTTCTCGCCGCCCCTACGGGTTGTCCTCTTCCCGCCACCGGGATCCTCGACCTATGCATGATCACGTTGATCCTCGACCCCAACCCGGAGCGCAAGCGCTATGAGTCAAGTAGTAGCCGAAGCGGAAGCCAGTTTTGACCGCTCGGCGTCGTCCCCCAGCATCAACGATCTCGTGATCAAGATTGCGACCCCCAACGGTTCCGGGAGTCAGTCGGCCAACCTCATTCTGATGCGGTCCATCTTCACGCTGGGCGTGCCTGTCGGTGCGAAGAACCTGTTTCCATCCAATATCCAGGGGCTGCCGACCTGGTTTATCGTGCGGATCAACGAGAATGGCTGGCTCGCGCATCGAAACCACACCGATTTGATGGTGGCCATGAATCCCCAGACCACCGCCGAGGACATCGCGGAACTCGACCCCGGTGCCATGCTCGTCATCGACGAAACCTTCAAATCCATGGTCAAGCGGGACGATCTGCACTGCTTCTTCGTTCCCTTCAATACACTGGTCAAAGAGGCCTGCCCCGAGACACGGCTGCGAAAGATGGTTGTCAACGTGATGTACGTGGGTGTACTGGCCTCGTTGTTGGGCATCCCCTTCGAAGAAATCGGCAATGCCGTCGACTGGCAGTTCGCCAAGAAGGTCAAGGCCGCCGAACTGAACAAGACCGCGGCGCTCGCCGCGTATACCTGGGCGGAAGAACATCTCCCGAAACAGAATCTCCACCGGTTGGAACGGCGAAACCTCACGAAGGACAAGATCGTCATTGAAGGCAACGAGGCCGCGGCGCTGGGCATGCTCTTCGGCGGCGTGACCTTTCTCGCGTGGTATCCCATCACGCCGAGCAGCAGCTTGTGCGAACACCTCATCAAGTACCTGGGCAAACACCGTCGCGACCCGGAAACCGGGCAGGCCACCTACGCCGTCATCCAGGCGGAGGACGAACTGGCGTCCATGGGCATGGTGATTGGCGCAGGTTGGGCGGGCGCCCGCGCGTTTACGGCGACCTCTGGCCCGGGCATCTCGCTCATGGCTGAAATGGCGGGTCTCGCCTATTTCGCGGAAATACCATCGGTGATTGTGGACATCCAACGCATGGGCCCGAGCACGGGACTGCCGACGCGCACCTCACAGGGCGACGTGGCAAAGGCCTACTACCTGTCTCACGGCGATTGCCGGCACGTGCTGCTGATCCCGGGCAACATGCAGGAATGTTTCGAGTTTTCTGAAGAAGCGCTTCAACTTGCCGAGCAATTGCAGACGCTCGTGTTTGTCATGTCCGACCTGGACTTGGGCATGAACAAGTGGATGTCCGACACCTTCACGCCGCCGACAAAGCCCATTTCGCGCGGGAAGGTACTCAACGCGGAGGAACTGAGCCGGAATGGTGAGTTTGCCCGGTACCGGGACGTGGACGGCGATGGCATTCCGTACCGCACGCTACCCGGCACGCAACACCCGAACGCGGCGTATTTCACCCGTGGCACGGGGCACACGGAAAAGGCCACCTACTCGGAAAAACCGGAGGACTGGCAGCGCAATATTGACCGGCTCCAGCGCAAGTTCGACACGGCGCGGGAAGTGGTGCCTCAACCCATCGTCGACGAGGCGGACGGTGCCGTGGCCGGGATTATCGCGTACGGGTCCAGCGATCCTGCCGTCGCCGAGGCGCGGCACATCCTCGAGACGAAACACGGGGTCAAGACCTCGTACCTCCGCCTGCGCGCCCTGCCGGTGAACGGCGCGGTGAAGGCATTCTGTGAACGCCATTCAATGGTCTGTGTGGTGGAGCAGAATCGCGACGGCCAAGTGGCCTCCATCCTTCGGAGCGAGTATCCGGAGTTCGGTACGCGGTTGAAATCGGCGTTGCACTACAACGGCATGCCCATCGACGCGGACTCGGTAGTGGAATTGGTGCTCCAGCGAATCGCTGAGCAGAAAGGAACGAAATGAGTACCACGGTAGCGGATGCAAAGCAAGAGGCCAAAGCACCAGCGGCGGGTTCGAAGACGAACCGCATTGGCCTGACGATACAGGACTACCGTGGCGCCGAATCCACGCTCTGCGCCGGTTGCGGCCATGACGCCATTACCAATTCCATCATCAAGGCCTTCTTTGAACTGGGCATCGATCCGCACATGGTCGCCAAGCTCAGCGGGATCGGTTGTTCGAGCAAGACGACGAACTATTTTCTGAACCAGTCGCACGGATTCAATTCGCTGCACGGCCGCATGGCGACCATTGCAACCGGGTCGAGCCTGGCCAACCGCAAACTCATCAACATTGGCGTCAGCGGCGACGGCGATACGGCTTCGATCGGGTTGGGCAATTTCTCGCACATGGTCCGCCGTAACGCGCATATCGTCTACATCGTCGAGAATAACGGTTGCTACGGCCTGACCAAGGGGCAGGCATCGGCAACGGCGGACCGCGGCACGCGCATGAAAAGCGGCCAAACCATCGAATCAGCGCCCGTGGATCTGTGCTCTCTCGCTATCCAGATGGGTTGCGGGTTCGTGGCGAGGTCGTTCTCGGGCGATACGCAACAGGTTCGTACGCTTATGAAGGCCGCAATCGCCCATCGCGGCACGGCCGTGCTCGACATCGTGTCGCCTTGCGTTACGTTCAACAATCACGAGGGCTCCACGAAGAGCGTCGCCTACGCGCGCAGCCACGAAGAGCCGCTGCACGAAATGGACTTCATTCCCCACTACGAAGACATCCAGGTCGAGTACGAAGAGGGCACCACCAAAGTCGTGACGATGCACGACGGTTCCCGCATCACGCTCAAGAAACTGGATCGCGACCACGACTCGCACAACCGCCACCAGGCGCTGTTGCTGCTCGACGAAGCCAAGGAACATAACTTGTTCTACACGGGCCTCGTGTATTACAGCCGCGAGCGCGACGCCTTGGACGACCACCTGAATCTCGTCGATGAGCCCCTCGCGACGCTGCCGGAATCGAAGACCCGGCCGTCGCTCGATGTGTTCAACTCGATCATGGATTCCTTCAAATAAGTCTTTCGCCCATAAAAACGGCGGCCGGAACCCGCGTTCGGCCGCCGTTTCTTGTTCGTAACAGCTCCTGTTTCTTGCCCTCTCCCAATTCTGCCCGGTATAATCCGGCCCATTCGTCATTCTAAAGTTCTTGTGCGCGAGGTCGTCTGACCGGGCGACTTCACAACCGGAGTACCTCATGGAAAACGTGATTATTATCGGTTCGGGACCTGCCGGGTATACGGCGGCGCTTTATGCGTCGCGGGCCAATCTGGAACCGTTGCTGTTTGAAGGCGAACTGAGTAAGGACGTGTTGCCGGGCGGCCAGCTCATGACCACGACAGAAGTGGAGAACTACCCCGGATTTCCGGATGGGGTGACCGGTCCGGAGATGATGGACCTGTTCAAGAAGCAGGCCCTCCGGTTCGGCACAAAGATCCTCTCGAAAACGATCACGGAAGTGGATCTCTCGCAGCGCCCGTTTACGGTCAAATCCAAGGACGAATCCTGGCAGGCCAAGGCGATCATCATCGCGACCGGCGCAACGGCGAAGTATCTCGGATTGGAATCCGAGGAGAAATTTCAGAACCGGGGCGTGTCGGCTTGCGCGACCTGCGACGGTGCTTTGCCGCGGTTCCGGAACAAGCCCGTCGTGGTCGTGGGCGGCGGCGACACGGCCATGGAAGAATCCATGTTTCTCAGCGGGTTCGCCAGTAAGGTCCACGTCGTGCACCGGCGCGACAAGTTTCGCGCGAGTAACATCATGGGCGACCGTGTGCTGGCCAACGAAAAAATCCAAGTCGAATGGAACTCCGTCGTGGAGGAGATTCTCGGCAACGACAAGGACGGCGTGACGGGCGTCCGCATCAAGGATGTGAACTCGGGCGAGACGCGCGAGATCGCGTGCGCGGGCTATTTCTCCGCCATCGGCCACAAGCCCAACACGGACCTTTTCAAGGACGTGCTGGACATGGACGAGACCGGCTATCTCATTACCAAACCGAACACGACGTATACAAACGTCGAGGGCGTGTTTGCTGCGGGCGACGTGAAGGACAAGGTTTACCGGCAAGCGGTCACCGCCGCAGGAAGTGGGTGCGCCGCGGCCATCGACGCGACCCGCTGGTTGGAAGCGCAGGAAGGCTGACCGCTACTCCAGGCGAAGCCAACCCATCTCCAGGGGATTGTCTCCGCCGTACCCGAGCCGCGGTTGCACGCGATCTTGGGACGGCGGAACCCACGCATGCGTCATCTCTCTCGACTTGTCGTAGGTCAGATAAGTGACGTGGACGTTTATCCGCATTGGCCGAGTGAGATGTACTTCCCCCTGGAACCCGTCAAATGGAATGCGCAACCGGAATGCCTGCCGTCCGTCCATGTTCGGTGCGGCAAACTCCCAGGGCATGTCGGGCGTGAGCCAGCCCTGACGGATGTCGCGCTTGCCATGCACGTCGGCGCGAAACGTGCGGCGCGGGTAAATGTGCGAGGGTTCGATTGAGACCGTAACGCCCACAGCCCGCCACTGGTCCGATGGGGCGCAGTTCACGTTGATGTACAAGAACTCTCTATCGTGCGCGGCCTGCCACGACCACGCCGGTTCCGCATCATTTGCGGCAACGCGCGCTATCTTCTCCCAAGCAACGTCCCCTTCCCAATCGGACACGAAGGACTTGTCGACACGCGCCGCGGTAGAATAATAAGCGCTCTCCGCCATTCCTGACTCCACCGAAAACACCGGGTCACCGGCTGCGATGGCGGTTTCCACTTCCACGAAATCCGAATTCAACAGGTCACGCAACCGTTCGATACGCCAGCGCAGTTCGTCCGGCGAATAGGTATACCCCTCCGCCTCGGCCTGGAAACCGAGAAACGGATTGGCTTCGCAAAGCGAAATCATCCGCTCCGTGTTCTCGATTTCTTCTTCGATGATCTCACGTAACCGCTCGAAGGTTTCGGCCCGCGTTTCGACTGGGCCGTACAGCAACTCCTCGCGAAGTTCATAGAACCGAAGGATGTTGTACCCCGTGCGGAACTGGACGCCCAGCGCCTCCGCAACGGTGAGGTCGCGTTGCCGCGAAGGATCGTCGGTGTATGCGGGCGCCACCTCACGAAGCACCGTCAGTCCCTCTTGCCACCGATTCGACATGCGCTCGCAAAGAGTCAGCATCTCTTGGAGGGTATGACTTCCCGAGAAGCATTCGCCGATGCGATCGCCGCTGGGAGGAAACTCGAGCTTCCAGACAGGCGAGAGATTCCGATGCACCGGCTTCAGGTATAAGGGCCACACGATGCCGTCGTGCATGGGTCCGTAGTATTGGAAGGCGTTCGTCAAGGGATAGCTATCGTAGGCCTCCGCGAACCGACGCCACGCACGAACGACGTCGCCAGCGTGAGCCGCACCCCAGTCCCGGCGCGCGAGTTCCAGCAGAAACTGATCTTCGGTGAGCCCTTCCGGCGCGAAGGGTAACACGTTTGCCGCGGCGCGATTCATAACGGAAGGCATGCTGCCGATATACCAGCATTGCATCACCGACGTAACGCCGAGACGCCGCATCGCGTTGTACTTCTGGAAGAGGTTTCCCGGCACAGGCACGTAGGGCACCGTCGAAACTTCAAATGACGTGCAGGCCTGGAGTTTTGCGCCCATCTCCACGCCGCTATCGGATGCCGCTGTGGCGATTTGCTCAAACGTTTCGCTCGGTCCCACGTAAGATAACCAGTAATCGCCCGCGTGCCGGTCCTTTCCGAGCTGCGTTTTGGTTCCGTCGGACTCGAAGTTGTACTGGCAGATGACGCCGGGCGGTGTGCTCCGCGCGATATCGATGAGCGGCTCCACGCTGCGCTGCGCGCCCGTACCATTGCCCGGGACGTACAACCATGAAATAAGTTTCGCGTCCGGGTTGGCCTCGTGCATCCCCCGTTCCATGGCGGACAGCGAGGCGCGCAAAATGTCGCCAAGCGGCTTTTCCTTACAGACGGGGCATGCGATGTTCCAGTTCTCGTCGGCGCCGCTGAGGCAGGTCGTCGAACGCTCACCGAAACTGATGTTGATCAAGCCGCCCAGGTTCGGCGCTTCCGTGAAGATGTCGCGCATGGCTTCGTAGAGATAGGTCTGCGCGGCGTCGGAGAAGGGACAGAACAGCCGCCCCGTACCCGAGAAGGGTTTGCTGCCGATTTCCGGATGGGCCTGCAGGAGCGGATGGTCCGGGTCCATCACGCGGGGTTCGATGCAGAACAGAAAGACCTTGATGCCGTACCTTCCGCATTTCGCGATCGTCTCTCGAAGTTTCTGCAACCGGCGTTCGCGGTCCGGGTCGACCACAGGCGTCAGCGAGGTCTTGCAGATGTCCTTGAACTCAATCGTGAGCCAGAGTCCATTGACACCGTCATGCGCCAACTTGTTCAGGTAGTCGCCGGGGTAGTAATCGAGATCATCGAGGAGTTCGTCCTTGTTCTTGGGCGGGCGCTTAATCGGACCGAAGAAGCAGCGCGAGATGCGCGTATGGATGAAGGGCGACCGTTCGGTTTCGCCGAGGATAAGAAAGGGGCCATCGGCGCCGAGCAAAGTGTCTTCCAGGAAGTAGATCCCCCGGCGGATGCCTTCCCTGTCGTTGGCCTGGATGCGGCATTCCTGTTCGGAAACCACGAGGCGAAATGCCTCGAACTGCTTGGTCTCAGACTGTTCCGTGACGATGCGGTACGGTCCTTCCGTCGGAATGTTCACGGCCGCAAAGAACGCGTGTAAATCCTCGTATGCCGTATCGAGCAGCCCCTCCGAATCGGGGAACGCGGTTTCGATTCGCACACCCGACTTGAGAGCGACTTCATCGTCCTGCGCGTCTTCTCGATCCCAATGAGCGCGCCACTGAATCGGCGCCGCTAGGGCATCCACAAAAGCCCAATCATCCGGCGGCGGACTTGGCGGCGGTTCGGGAATTGCCGCATGTACCACGGATGCGGCAAGTGGACAAACAAGCAATAGCAATGACCGATGGAATAGTTGCACGCTCTCTCCTTTGTGCGGGTATATGCTATTCGATCTATGTCTTTCGCAGACTCGGGAAACATCCCCCAAAATACCCCATCAAAGGGGGACTTCACGAAAAGCACTATGCACAAAACCATACGAAAAGCCAAGGATTTAGGAGCCGTACTCCGCAACCATCTCGCTGACGAGGCGGACGCGTTCGATGTCGCCGACGGGGGAAATCTCGTCGGAGATACCGAGCACGAGGTTCGGCGCGAAGTATTCGATGCACTTGCGCGTGTTGGTCACGAGGCTGTCGATCGATTCCGTGCGCAGGAAATCAGTACACGGGATTCCATCCAACATGATGCGGTCGCCCAGCGCGTCGCGCACTTGCTCCAGGGTAACATCCCCCTGTGGAACCGGTGTGATCGCCTCGAACCCGTCGAAACCGCAGTCCTGCGCGTACGGCAGCAACTGCGCGCAATCGCCGTCCCAATGTGGATAGGTCTTCTTCCCCGCCGCATGGAGCCGCTCGTTGCGCCGAATGTACTCCGGCAGTACCCACTGTTTGAACAAGTTCGGCGGGCAGAACGCCTGATGCACGTTGTCGCCGAAGTTAATGATCTCCAATGGGCAGTCGCAGACCACGTCGAGCAACGCGTTGTCGGTCTCGTTGATCGTGTGGATAAGGGATTCCACTTCGGCGGGCATGGCGTAGATCGCGGTGAGGCCGCCTACGAATCCCATGAATTCGATCACCAGCCGGAGCAGATTGATGCGGGATATGAAGATACACGGAGCCGCGCGCTCGCCAATCTCCGCGCATCGATCTTCAAACAAAGTAAGGTCGAACCAGATACGGCGATTGCGCAAGCGCCACTCCATGACCTTTATATCATCGGGCGTGGCCACAGGATACTTGCGCGTATGCCAGGACTGGGATGCGCGCTCCATCACCGTGACGAGATTGCCGGCCGGTGTCTTCTCCGTGATCGTGGTGAGTGGTCCTTCTTCGACTTCCTCTCGCACGAGGTCTTCCGAATCCTCGATGCGCAGGCAGTCGTTAAAGGCCCAATAGGGCCGCACCGAACAACCCAGGTCGTCGAAGACTTCGAGTAAAGAGAGGTCGCGATAACGCTCCGGCAGCGTGCCCTGCGCCTTGTTGGTTTCGTACCAGTGTTCGATTCGAGGCTGCCAGAGAATGCGACCGCCGGTCGGCTCGCGACGGAACACGGCCAGGTGCAGATCCTTGAACGTCATACGGTCCCCCAACCCTTCACTCAACACGACGAACTAGACTCACAAATGTAGCGCAGGAGTCCCGCCTGCAACCCCGGTGAACTCCAAAAGAATGCAGGCGGGACGCCTGCGCTACATGGATTCTCATGGGAACTGGATGGAGTATAGATCGGCGTCCTTCATCACCGCACGAAGACGGACCGGTGTCCCGGCCAGCGACGAGACATCCGCATTGCCCTTCCAAGTGACGACGCGCGCGATCTCGTCGCCCACGATCTCGTCGCAGTCCTCGCGAGAGAATCCTTCAACCGGCGTGCCGTCCGCATTCTGGAGTTCAATCCAAACACTGCCCGCGGCCGAAGTGGCAACGTTGATGACCAGCTCGTTTCCATCAAAGGTGAACGGTTTCGTGATCAGTTCGCCGCCTTCGTACGGCGCGTTTATCGAAACAAACCCATCTGTGCGAAGCGTGAGCCGCTGCAGATGGTGGGAATCCTGCCCGTAGTTGCGCTGCACGTACATGGACATTTCCGTATCCAATACGGGCACGACGCCATAGGTGGGATAGTTCGTTCGCGAGGTCCAATTGTTCAGCCCCAAGCCCGGGCGGATGTAGCCCTCCATGAAGGTCCGGTCGTAGGCGGAACCGCCGCGGGTCGTCATGAAGATGGCATCGGAGCAATCGCCGGAATACTTCACGTCGCCGCCCAATGCCTTGGCCTGCTCTTCGGACACGATGCGGCGTCCCGGCATGAAACGCGCGGCGATGGACACGTAGATGTGCGGCGCGCGGAAGTAAGGCGCGGTCTGGTTTGTGTAGAGATGTTCGCGGGGCGTGTCGCCGTAGGACATTTCAATGGGCTCGGTCCACTCGCGAAAGTCCGGTGAAGTGGTCCGGCTGATGCTGCGGATCCCGTCGGTGAATACGCGGAAATAGCTCACGTACTGGCCTTCCGCTTCGGACCAGAACACTACGTTCTGCGAATCGAATGCGCCTTCCGTAATCACGGGTTCCTCGCGCATCTTTTTCCACGTTGTGCCGTCCGGCGAAACGAAGGCGACGAGACCGGTCTCCCGCGTGCCCGCGAGGGCCTTGAACCGCTCCTCGGGGGCTACGTCTTCGCGCGTATCCAGGAAGGGCGAGAAGTTGTGGGAGAAAGGAGCGGAATCCGCGAGAACGACATTGTTCTCCCGCGTGCCGTCGACTTCAAAAAGCCCAAGGTTGGGTTTCGTAAAGGCGATCCCATCCGCGCTTTCCGCGTAGCACGTGACCTCCGTGTTCGATCCGTCTTTGCCCGCCGTCGGATTGCCCCGGTAATACAGGCGATAGGTGTCGCCGTCCTTGATGACGGTTACGTACCCGCAGAACCGGCCTTCCCACGGCTTGTCGAAGGCAATGACCGTCTCCCCTTCCGTGGGCGGATGCAGACGCTGCTCCGCGCCCTCGAGTTGATCGATGAGATAGGAATCGACAAACAACTCCACCCGGGACCCAATGGCAACAGGCTCCTGTCCCCAGGCAGACGACATACCGATAGCGACAACGCACAGCACGAACACGATACGTTTGAACATGAGTATTCCCTCCGCGATGACCATACCGGGGGAAGGTGGGCGATTCAATATGCGGAACGTATGCGATCTCGATCTGTCGTTCGGAACCTACCGCCGGCGCGGCAGCAGACGGGGCCGATCGCGGAAGCCGCCAGGTCGACCCAGGCCGCCTTTCTCGCCGATACCGGCGTCGCCGCTGTCGTCGGCGAATTCGGAATCCTCGACGGGCTCGTCGCCGGTCGAATCGGGTAGATTCGGATCCAGTTCTTCGACCAGCTGGGCGAGTTGATCGCGTGCGGACTGTAACTCGGCGACGAGCCGCGCCGTATCAGGATCTTTGAGGACATAGTTAATGGTATCGAACTTGATGTTTTGTACGGCGACGAGTTGCTTGAGGCGGTCGAGTTCGCCGGAACTCAAGCCCAAGGCATTGATGTCGATCAGGGCGCTGGTGAAGCGCTGCCAACTCGTCGTAGTTTCTTCGTAAGACTTCTGCAGCGTGCCGAGATCGTCCACCGTGAGGCGTTTTCCTTGCAGCGATTTCGCCGTGGTCTGCATGCCTTCCAGCGATTTCGCCACATCCTCGGCCGTAGCCTCGAGGTCCGGCACGCCGTTACGGTTGCGGAGGGCGTTGAGCTTGGCGAGTGCGGCGTCGATCTGGAGTTTGGCGTTGGGAATGTTGTTGCCCGGCGTGAGGGCGTTCACGGCGTTGGTCATGGACGTCGTGATGGCATCGAAATCGGCGCGCCAGTTTGTATCGGCGCTCACCCATTCGCGATACTTGCCGTAGCAGTCCATCCAGAGTTCCTGGGCCCGTTTCAAGGACTCGCGGAGGGCGCGGGCATCGTTGGCCGCGGCGTCCTGGCTGGCAGTGCGCATGGCCTTGGTGGCGCGGTCCAGATAACGTGTAAGTTCCGTATCAGCAATCGTTTGTGGCACCTGCGCCAATGCGGTGCTTGCGGCGAGCAGGAGTATGAGGCAAAGCGAGACTGCGCGCATAGAATAGAATTCCTCCTTCAAACGTCTATCCCCATGAGTGGGATAAAGTTGCACGATTTCGGCGGTACCGCGGATGAAACCGGCGGCGCATTCCCCGGATCGATCCGGTACAGCTTGACCGATAGAAAGGATCACAGTCAATGACTCAGTGGTGTGTTGCGCTGGTGCTGATGGCAGGACCCTTGTTGCGTCCCCTGGCCCCGCCGGAAGAACGGCCGCAGAGCTTGCAGGAACTCGTCAAGGTCGGGGTAGAGCGTGTCGTGTCCAGGGTGTTGGATGCGCCTACCGCGGTCGGCGACTTCAAATGGGATGCGGAGAAGCAACGCCTGGAACTAATGGACCTGCGCATCGGCAACCCGGAAGGGTTCAGCGACGATGACGCCATCTTCGTGAAAAAGGTGTCCTTGGAGTCCGATCTCAAGACGTTGATGTCTGGCCAGCCGGAGGTGCGGCTCGTCGATGTGGGCAGCATCGTCGTGAACGTGGAGACCGCGCTCGGCAAAGGCAACAACCTCAAGACCCTCATGGACAACGCCAAGAAGATCCAGTCCCGCACCGGCGGCATTGGACAACGCGGCGGTCTGCGCGGCGGCGGGGAACAGAAGCGCTGGAAGATCGACAAGGCCACGCTGGATACGTCGACGGTGAACATCTCGACTGCCCTGCTCAGCGCGCAAAAGCAGTCTCACGAATTCGGACCTTTCGAGATGTCTTTCGTGGGCGAGGACGGTCAAGGTCTTCCCGCGAACCAAATCCTCGCGCGCGTCATGGAGAAATTGCTCCAGGAAACCAATCTCGGCGGCGTTTCGGAAAGTCCCGTTGGCGGCCTGATCGGCGATATCCTCGGCGGCGG
>CAZWDH010000157.1:0-16039 GCA_964632865.1 uncultured Nitrospiraceae bacterium | reverse complement strand
GATCTTCTCCCGCTTCTCCTCCAATTCCATGCGCATGTCATCGATGGCTTTGCGCGTGGCGGTTTCGGCGGTCTCCGCGGCTTGATCGGCGAGCGCGTCAAGACGTTCGTCCAACGCGGCCAACAGGCGCTCGGTCTGCTTTTCGAGTTCCCCCTGGGCGGCCGACGAGACATCGCTGATGGCAGACTCCACCCGATCGGAGAGCGTCTTTGCGTCGCCGGAAGTCTCGGATGGCGCGCCGGATTGGACCTCACAGCCGGACAGAACGATCGCCGCAAGCATCGGTAGTGCAAGGCAAACGGACAGCTTCACTGGGCCTGCTCCGCATCCTTCACCAGATCGAGGACCTGTTGTGCGAGCTCGTCGTCGACGCCGTTCAGCGCGGCGTACTCCCGCATGACCGCGTCGCGATTGCCCAGGGCCGCGAAGATCTCCGCCCGCGTCACATGGACGATGGTATAGTTCGGGTCGATGCGCAATGCGTGCGCGCAGGCGTCGATCGCTTCCTTGTGCCGTTGAAGTTCAAAGAACGCTGCCGCGCGATTGTTGTGAATCTGCGGATTCTTACCGTCCAGCTTGGCGGCTTCGTTCCAGGCTTCCAGGGCCGCGTCCATGTTGCCTGCTTCGTACGCGTCCTCGCCTTTGCGGAGGAGTTGCACCACTTGCTCCGCGACGTCCGGCTGTTTCGTTTGCCCGGTCGCGCGGTCGGCCGGGGGCTCGGGGGCGGTTTCGATGGCCGGCATCCCCAGTTCGATGCGGACCTGCTCCATGGCTGAATAGGCTTCCGCGTGGTTCGGCTGGAGGCGCAGGGTTTCGCGGAAACACTCCAGCGCGGCATTGCGCTGACCTTGGCCGTGGTGGATGCATCCCAACTCGTAGTAGGTGTCCGGATCGTTCGGGTCCAGTTCCTGGGCCTGCTCGTAGGCCCGCTGCGCGTCGCCCGCGGCACCGAGTTTGTAGTGGCAGAACCCTATGTTGGCGTAGGCCAACGCATAGTCGGGCTCCCGCTGCATGACCTCTTCGAAGTACGTCAGGGCCCGCTGATAGTTCCCTCGTTCCGCGAGCCGGACGCCCCGGTCGAAAAGGAATCGCGTGCGCATTCTATCGAGGAGCATGGTTGTCGATCCCCAAGTGCCGAACTAGGATTTGTCTCAGTTTCAACATTTCTGCCTTGGTTACAGACGCGATAAACGAATTCGGAAGAACCCGCCAGTTCCGATGTTCGCTATTGTACCGCGTTGAGTTTCTGTGCGCTAGTGTCGGCCTGCGTTGCGGCCGATGTTGTCTCGCGCGAACCCTGTTGCCGAAAGAGGACGTCCACCACGTTGCGCACGTACTGTTCGTCCGCGACGCCCAGCGTGGCTTCCTCTGGAAATGCGACAAGCGACCGAAAATGATCCGCGATATCTGCGAATAGTTCGACCCGCGCCTGCGGTTCGAGCCCCTCCCGGCGCAGGACCGCCAGCAGCGCGATGCGCGCCTCGTCCGGTGTGACCCGTTGGCGGAGGCGCGCCTCCAAATGGGGGTAGTCCCGGAACGAGTTGTATTTCCCGCTCAGCACATGCGTCAGGTCCGGCTCAGAGATCTTTGGCAAGCGCATGACGACTGTGTTCGCCACATAGTCGCCCAGGCGTTGCGACCGCTTGCTGAGCACGCAGGCGATGCCGCCGATAACGTAGAAGGGGTAGAGGCTGTCCGCAAACCGCATCAGGTTTCGCACGGCCACCTGGCTGAACTGAAGCCGCAATCCGTCGGCATCCACCACCCGGAGCCGGAGCACGCGTTTTCCAATCGTTTGACCGCGCAGCAGCCATTCAAGCGTCATCCCGTGGACGATGGGTATGACGAAGTACCCCAACGCGATTAAGGCGAAGGCCCAGTCCGACAGATTTACGCCGAACACTAAGGGAAAGATATTCAGCATCGAAACGATGTAGATGATCGTGAAGATCGCGATCACCTCGATTGCGAAATCGATCGCGCGCGCCAGAAACCGCGTTACGGGTCCGGCCAGATTCAGCGAGAACTCGATGCCCTCCGGCGTGCGGATGGTCAATCTGTTAGTACGTTCTTCAGGCATGATTACGCAAACTTAACTTTCCACCAACTCGTCTTGTGATTGTTTTCTACCCGCGAAGATGAAGAAAAGAATCAGTAGCACCAGTTCCACGGTCCCGAAGGCAATCTTCACCGCGTACGGCAACACAGGCTCGTGGTACTGCGAAAGCCAGGCCTCCACAAAGGCGGCCCACGCGAGCATGATGGCGACGCCGCCGATGATGGTGAGGGTATCAGGCGCGATGTTTCGCAATCGTGCGCGGGTAGAAAGCCGCGAGTCCCAGCCGATCAACGCACTCCCCAGCATGAGCCCCGCCTGCCCCGCAAGCAAGATCGCGGGAATCTCCAACGCGCCGTGGGGGAGCAGCCACGCCGTCAAGAACTTGGCCTCGCCCGCGTTGATATAGTCCATGGTCACCGCGCCCATCATGACGCCGTTGCTGAACAGAATCAGGATGCTCCCCGCGCCCCACAATGCGCCGAGCGCCATCGTAATCAGCGCGACGCGCGTATTGTTCACGATGTAGAAACTGGTCCCCATGGCCTTGACGCCTTGGAGTTCGTCGTACTCCTTCTCTTTTTCTTCCTCTGCAACGCGTTCCTTGGGATCGATGCGGAGGTGAGGAAAGGGCATCAGCACGCCCTTCGCGTCCGCGTCATACGAAACGGCTGCGCCGCCCAGGATGGCGCCCGCCATGGTCACCGCGAAACTCAGCCAGAACGTCGCGGCATGGCGCCGAAAGGTCCGCGGAAAAGTCCGCATCGCCCAATGGATCGGACGGAACCGGTGCGGGGAACGGTGTACCTCATGGATCTCGCCGTAGGCACGCGCGACGAGAGACTCCAGATACCGGCGCAATTCCGGTTCCGAAGCAAAGGTGGACAGCTTGGACAGGTCCGTTGCGCAGCGTTCGTAGAGGTAGTGGAGCCGTTGTGCCTGTTGCAGGTCAAGCCGGTACGCCACGTCTGCCTCAAGCCGGTTCAAGGTTTGCTCCAGCTCGTTCCAGTAAGGACGCTCTTCCCGGAGAAATCTTTCCAGGTCAATAATCACGCTGAACTCCCGGGGATGCCTACAATATAGATCCACGAACGGGTCATAAGAGTTGCCTCTGCTTCACGCTCGCGTATTGGCCCACGAGGTCGGCGCACAGGCGTTCATTGTCCATCAGGAAGAAACTCACCCCTTGACGGTGCAACACCCGCTCCAGTTCCCGCAAGTCACGCCACCGGATGTGCCCCGCCAGCGACCGGTAGACGTCGTCGACGGACCTTGCGGAGTCATCGGAGAACAAGGGCCGAATCCCGGGCGGGGAAAGCATGCCCACTAACACTAAGTGCTGCTTGCGGATCATCTCCACGTTGCGCACGAAGCTTTCAGATAACACCGCGTCGTCGAGATTAGTCAAGAACACCAGGAGCGCCCTGCGCCGAAGTCGCATGCGCAAGAAGGTGAACAGCTCGTCAAAGTCCGGGTTCACGGTCTGCGGTTCGAGCGTGTAAAGCGCGTCGCGGCAGTTGGAGTAGTGGGCCTGTCCCGTGCTGGCGCGCACGAAACTGCGCACCGAGTCGCCATAGGTGACCAGGCCGAACAGGTCTCCCTGCCGTTCGGCCACGAGCCCCAGAATAAGCGCCGCCGTGATGAAACGCTCGAGTTGCGTGACCTCGACGGACTCGCCGTTGTCGCCGCCGGTCGAAGCCAGCACGCGTCGCGCGCTTAGGCGCGACGTGTCGATGACGACATAGACTTCCTGGGTCCGCTCAATCTGAAACAGCTTGGTAATCGGCTTTCCGCGCTTTGCGGTGGCCTTCCAATGGATGTCTTCGTACCCGTCTCCCGGCACGTACTCGCGCAGTTTTTCGAACTCGCGCCCTTGCCCCACCTGGCGTTGGGCATGTGCGCCGAAGGTGCCCCGGTTCAGGAACAAAGCCGCCAGGCGTCGCCGTTCGCTCAGGAGATTCGGGTACACGCGCAATTCGGATTGAACGGGTGAGGAACCCCGCACCGCCCAGAGCCCGAGGGGGGAGGTGCCTTCCATGTACACGCGATCCAGGTGATAGTTGCCGCGCCGTTCCGGTTTCACCGCCCAAGACACATGGGCCATCGCCGTATCCGGCGGCGCGACGGTCTGGATGGAATCGAGCTGTGAACCGATTTCCCGCGGGAACGCGAGGCCGATGCGCAACGGTTTCGCACGCGAGCGGTCGTTGCGAATGTAGATATCCACTTCGCCGTCGCGGTCTTTGCTCAAGCGGACCACTTCCGGGAGCGATACGCCTAGCCCTTTGAGCGTGCCCTTGCCGAGAATGGCGTCCAGCACCGCGATCGCGGCGAGTCCAATCGCCGCGTAGGGGAGTACCCCCGCAACGGCCGGCACGGTAACCCCCACCGCGCTGATGGCGATGAGGCCACCCACGCAAACGAGGAGCAATGTCCGCGGAACGATCATCGAGGCACCGCCACCTCTTCGATAATCCGGCCGATGACTTCCGGCACGGTGAGTCCTTCGATTTCATACTCTGGCCGCAGAATCAAACGATGCTCCAGCACCGGACGCGCGATTTCCTTCACGTCGTCCGGCGTGACAAAATCCCGGCCGGATATGGCGCCGTGTACGCGGCTCGCCAGGAGGATGGCCTGCGTGGCGCGAGGTCCTGCGCCCACCAACACGGAACTATGCGTCCGCGTCTTGCGCACGATATCCACCACGTAGCCGATCAGCTCTTCGCGAACCGTCACGGACTGGAGCGCGGCGCGAACTTTTACCAGTTCTTCCGCCGTGATCACGACATTCACCGCGTCACTGTCGAGTGTCTTCTCGGGCGCGTCGCTACCCAGCGTGCGCGCGGCCAGGCTGAGTTCCTCGTCGCGGTTGGGACATCCCATGGAGATCTTCACCATGAACCGGTCTTTCTGCGCCTCCGGAAGGGGATAGGTGCCTTCGTATTCGATGGGGTTCTGAGTCGCGAATACGGTGAAGTTTGGTGAAAGAATGTGCGTATCGCGGTCGATGGTGACGCGCCGTTCCTGCATGGCCTGCAGCAGGGCCGACTGCGTCTTTGCCGGCGCACGGTTAATCTCGTCCGCCAGCAGGAACGTCGTGAAGATGGGTCCTTTGACCAGTGTGAACGCGTTGTGCTGGAGGTTGAACACGTTGGTGCCGGTGATATCCGCCGGCATCAGGTCCGGGGTGAACTGAATGCGCGCGAACTCGCAGCCCAATACCTTCGCGAGGGTACGGACGAGCAAGGTCTTGGCCACGCCCGGCACGCCTTCGATCAGCGCGTGGTTGTTGGTAAAAATCGCGATCAGGCATTTGTCCACCACGTCCTTCTGGCCGATGATGACCTTGGCGACCTCCTGCCGCGCACGCGTCAGCGTCTCTTTCAAGTGGTCCAGATCGAGTTGCACGTTCGTTTCCTTTCCCTGATGCTTGCGGAGGCCGGGACTAGCGCCGCAAATATTCGTCCAGTACTCGGCACATATCGCGATAGGCCCCGGCCAGATCGCGCTCGTTCCGTGGTTTTGCCTGTTCCGCCCGGGCGATGGCCTCCATCCGATGTATCGGTTCCGCGAGCGCGTCTCGCCTGGCGCCAATCGCATGCTGGTACTGGGCGAGGCAAACTTCGAGCAGATCCTTTGCCGGAACGCTTCGCCGGATCAGGTTCGCAAACCCAGCCGCCGAATCCCGGCCCACCGCATGCCGTGCGTCCGATGGTCGCGCATCATCATACGGCGGCACGAACGACACGCCATTCTTCCAAATATAGAGGATGGCCAGTCCGATTAGCGCCCAGAATACGCCATAGAGGCCGTAGCCGCGGATGAGCGTCATGATACCGGGCGCGCGCGCTACGCCGTGGACCGATTCCTCGAACACGATACGATTGTGCGGGCCGATGAGCCACGCGAGCAAGGCCGGGTGACGCTCCTTCTGAAGCGCCTCGTTACTCAAGAAATACGAATCCGAGACGAACACCAGGGTACCCGCGCCGAAGGGGCGTTCGACGATCAGCGGTTTCTCGTCACGTGCGTAGATTGTGTTCCATTCCTCGCTGAGTTCGCTGAACCAAATCACATTGTGCCAGGTCACAGACTCGGGCAACGCCATGTCCGTGACGCGCGTGGCTGTGTGCGCTTTCATCCGGTTTAAATCGTCAACCTGGACGGTGTCGAACTCCAGGCGAACGCCCCACCGCTCGGGCATATTAACCCGGACATCAAGCGCGTCATAGGGACTACGTGACTCGACGTCTTCTGTGGCGGGTTCATCGTTGGACTGATCGGACTGATCGGTCGGATCGGTCGGATCGGTCGGAGCAGTCGCATCAGTGGCATCAGTCGAGTCGGTCGCATCAGCGTCGGCCGACGCCTCCTCGGCATCTTCCTCGTCACCGGTGCGGCGGTCCCGCATGCGCTCGATGCGCTCCTGACGGGCCTCCGAGATTTCGTACACTTCGCGAAGATCCTCGTGCGTGGGTTCAAACGCCACGACGACACGGCCGCCGCGTTGCGCGATCTGCTCCATACCTTGCGCGATTTCAATGGGCATGTGATCCGGGTCGTAAGCATTGACACCGAGAAACAGCCACGTGGATTCGAGATTGCCCGTCGTCTTCGCTACGGAATCCCGCGAGAACGGTTCCATGTGGCGCTGAACACTTACGCCGGGTACGGCAGACAAGGACTCGTACAAGGCCCGCGTGCCGACGGGGTCCGCGCGCAGCGAGGAATACGGCGGATAGACGTCGCCCCGGGCAAACTGGAGGACATACAGCTCCACCACGCCGTAGCCAAAGGCCACGAACAGCGCCAGAATCGCCAGATTGATCCATTTACGGCTTTTCGGCAAGGGCCCGCATCCTGTTCTGGTTTTCGTCAAAGGTCCGGACCAAATCGGGTCCGGCCTCGTGACGGCCGTACCACACCCGTTCAAAGAGCATGACGTTCTTCGAGAAGATGTCCAGTATCTCCGGCTCCGCATGGGCACGCCGGGCCAGTTCGCGCAGGTACTCCCGGTTGGACTTGTACTTCGCGACGCGGATCATCTCATTGCGGGCCAAGAGCGCCAGCCCCGCCAGGAAGAACGCGCGCATGGCGAGCCGCCATTCGCCTTTCTCCATCAATTCCCGCGCCAGGGCCAGCCAGCCGTCCTCCGGCAGCGCGTCCGCGACCACGTCCTCCGACTCGATATCGGGAACCTGCAAGACCGGCTGGGCCTCCATCTCCACCGTGGGAAGGCGACGCCGTTGCCAGGCCCGGAATAGTGCAATCGCAAGTACGATGGCGAGCAGGGCAATCAGCCCGTACATCGTCCAGAGCGGCGCGCCGCGCCACCCGCCCCACGACGCATCCGGCGCCTCACCGGTACGGTCGGGGAACCAACTCCTGATCCAGTCCACAATTCCTTCGAACCAGTCCCGGAGCGTCCTGAGCCCATCTAAGGCCTTTTGTTGGACCCACTCCATGACTAAGGTGAGCATGCTTTTTTCTTCATCGGGATCGATCTCGCGATCCAGCCGCCACGCGTACTCCCGTTGCTGCAACACCCGGTCGATGGACTCGCTCAGGTCGTCCGGCGATACCGCGGTTTCCTGGGCGTGCGCCAACGGTGCAGCGGTGAAAGCAAGCAAACCGATTCCCAGCACCAGCAGAACCTGCAGGCCGCGTTGCGCAGCGTCGCGCACGATCCGGCGCAGACCGACCTTCAGATCCTCGCCCGTCTGCAACGACTCGCCCTGGAAGCAGCGCATGGCGTAGGCCGTCTTCTGCACGGGATCGAGGATGAGGTAGACGATGGCGCAGACGATGGCGTAAAAGGTGGAATCGCCGATGCCCCATCCCATGGCGAGCACGTTCTCGATACCGAAGACCCTTTCGAGAATCGAAGGTACCTGGCCAATCAGCGCGCCGGTGTTCACCGCAAGCATGATTCCCAGGGGGCTGAACGGGACCATCAGGACCGTGAACAACATCGTGTAGACGCTGAGCAAACCGCTGGTCCATGCCGGGGTCGTAGCATCCGCCACGGGACTGATTACGAGAATCAGTGCTGCTGCCATCACCATGAGCCCCGGACTAAGCAACCAAACCAGGGCGCTGCATTGACGCGGCCAGAGTTTCATCTGGCGGTACGCGCGGCCGCATAATTTCCCAAGGTCTGCGTCGTCGCCATCGCCCAGCACCGTCACATTCTGATACCAGCCCTGAACCCAAATGTACGGGAGAACGGTCATCATTGCCGCAGGAAGGACGAGCAGACCTGTGGACTGGAGAATGGTCTGCGTCACCACGACCCGGCCCACGCGGCGAACGGTCCAGGGGGGCGGGCTGTCATCACACAATCGCGCACGCACGAGAGTGCCGAACACCGATTGCCACGTCTTCATCCAGGCGAAAAGAACTGCCAGCCCCAGTGCGCCGCCGACGGACCGGTATTCGGAATAGGCGCCCTTGCTCATGTCGACCCAGAAGTAAAGCAGCGCGAGCACGAACGGCAACGCGCCGGCGTAGTACGCTCCGAGCACATAGAGGGGAGACGTGCGCAGCAGATGCACCGACTCTTCGATGATTTCGAGCGCGGGCGCGCCTTGGGTGCGGCGTTTCATTCTTCCTCCCAGTCGTCCACGACCCATAACGAATTGAAATGCGTCGTGGATGGCACGTTCAGGAGGGCTTGGCCCATCAGAAAAAAGAACACCCAGAGCAATACGAGGCACACGAAAAACTGCGCGCCGCGCCACACGGCAAACAGCCGTTTCGTTCCCGTGGACTTTTCATCCGCCAGCTTTCGCAGGCACGAAGCACAGATCATCCGATCTTCATGCTCGGTCACACATTCGCGGCAGTAGAATCTGCGGCATTCCGGGCATCGCGCGACCGCCTCGCGAAGCGCGTGGTTGAGGCATCGTTGTTGTGCCAGCGTGGACACGGCCTACTCCTGCTCCGGCGCAGCGACAGGGTTCTGCGTATTCATCGCGGTCTCGCGCCGGGTGCGATTCCGGTAGTCCCAGAGCATACGAAATCCGAACACGCTCAAAATGACGTCGAACACAATCGAGATGGCGCTGACGATCTGCCGTAGACGCATCTGCAGGGTTTCGATTCCAGGCGGCATATCCTCGCCGCCCATCTCGGCGCCGATTTGATTGACAAACATGAATGCATAGTAAAAAAGGACGACCAGGCAAACGTAGACGAAACAAACCCATGTCACGTTCCGCAGTTGCCGGGGAATCGTGCTGTTGATTTGTTTAACCAATGCGGCCACCGTGAGCCCGATAACGAGGATCAACATCAAAAATCCGAGGGGCATAGGGACCATTTGCGGCTGAATCAGCGCGACGAGGCTGACCGCGGCATCCGCGATCAATGCGGAGAAGAGGGCTGCATGAACGGTCCCGGACTCCTGTCGGAGTGTCTGCTGGCCCGGACGAAGCGATGCCGCCCCGGCCCTGGGTGCCATCACCGGTTCGGACAAACGCCCCTGCGTAGTGCTTAATTCGTCCAATTGCGCATCGGCGAGCCGTCCCCCTTGCGCCGCTTCAATAAGTGGCCGGAGCCGTTCAATCGCGCGCCGGGCGGTTCGAATGCGCCCAAGTGCATACAGTTCCTCACAGTTCACGGCCGTGTACAAATAACAGCGGCAGGTCGGGCCTAGAAGTATGTTCACGAAGAACAACAGGATCCACACGACCCCAATGCCCCCCACGATTGCCGTTGGCAACGGCGTCCAATCCAGGAGCAAATAGCCGAGCACGGCCCAAAGCGCAAAAAAACCGGCCAGGATCGCGAGGATGACGCCCAACAACACGCCCAGCGAGGATCGCGTCACGGTAATCGCTTGAATGTCCTGGAAGTAGAACCGCTTATAGCGTTCGGTCAAGAACTGTGACGCAATCACGAGAATATGATCCGTCCCCAGCCACAGACGCTGCGACACGAATCGCCGGACCGAGCCGCCAGTAAGGCGTCTATACGTGTGCTCGCCTGCCATTAGCGCATGGCCTCCATGACGATCATCGTGACGAACAAACCGATGACGGTCAGTTGCAGGACGCTCAGGGCGAACGCAACCACAAATCGCCAGCGCATGGGGCGCACGGGACCCAAGGGGGTGTTCCAGTGCCGAAGCGTCACAAACATCGCGGCAGGCGCCGTGAAGATGACGAAGTAGATCATCGGGATGAAAAAGACGATGGGAAGCAACGAAAGGCCCAAGGCTAGCCGGTCGTAGCGCATGCGCTCGTTTTCGAGCTGCTCCATCTTGCCCTTGGTCTTACCGGCCTCGATGCAGGACGGGCAAATGTGCTGGTTGTTGAACTCGATATCGCACAATGCGCACAGGAAGCGGCCGCAGATGTCGCACGGAACTACCGCCTTCTTGCCAGCGTGGTAGAAACAACTACTCTCGTCATCGAAGAGAATCCGTTCTCCAGACGTGGCCGAAACCTGCTCGCGAAAGAGAGCCGGAAAGGCGACGGCTTCGATCGGCGAGCCGCATTGCGCGCACGGCACAGGCGCCGGCCCGTTCACCGCCTCGACCGGAACCGGCGTGTCGCATGTGCCGCATGTGAGAACTGCTGCCTGCATTTGCTCGCCGTTAGATGCGGATGACGCGTGTATCGCAGATATGATCGTGCAATCCGCGCTTCTCGTCGTCGAAGGCCACCATGATGTAGCCGATGCCACAAATGAGTTGACTCAGGTACTTGGCAAAATGGCGACCGAAGGCCCGGAGATACGTCAGCGAGTCGCCATCCGAGCGAACAACCTTGATCCCACATACCATCTTGCCCGGAGTCTGCCCCATCTTTCCGATGAAGTAGGTTTCGTAGACCATGGGAATTGCAAGATTAAGCAGCGTCTGTAGCGCAAATAATAGCCCCACCACTGGATTGATAGAGTCTGGGCTTGACGTAGATGATAGAATGTTGACAAGAAATGCGATTAGCATCGTGGGGACGATTAGGATAACGTAGTCAATGAGCCACGCCCCGACGCGGATCCAGAATCCGGCGTATTCCATCGCCCCTCCGACGAGCCCGCCTTCCTTGAGTTGCTGGAAAAATACCGGCTTGCATTCCGCGCAGATGTAGCTCCCCTGATATTCGATCACTTCCTCGGATGGAAAAGTCCGGCCACACGAGGAGCACACGGTCATAGGGGATGCGGAAAAATCGTGAGGCTGCGGCACCGACCCCGCCGGAGTCTGCCCAGCTACGGAACCGTAGGGCGCCCAATTCTGCATGCCTTCCCGCCACACCAGCGTTTCCACGGTGATGGAACCTTGGTGGACCAGTTGCTGAAAGGCCTCGTCGGACAGCGGACCCACCCGCTCATCCCCTTTCGCGTAGTACCATGCCATGTCAAACTCCCCTTGTAGACCCGTAACCGTGCTTCAACTCAGGAGAAACGGGGACCGATACTCTTCTTGTGGGTATATTGCTCCGAGCATTCTCGTGTACCGGCCCACAACGGCAATAGTCCCAGGTTCTTCCAACCCATGTAACTGTTTCGTATACTGCGCGTTCCGTAATCCGGGCAGCATAGACGAACGCTGGACCCTTCTCAACCGGGCTGCATCATACCATGTCCCAGCTCGCTCCGAAAATGGAATCACGCCGCTTAAGAGCCGCACGCAATTACACTTGTGAGGATCGTGATTGCTGCGTCCAGGGTATCGTTGGGCCGGGCACCCTTCGGTCGCAGCAACAGCGCACGCAAGGTGTCCCTCAGCGCGTCCAATCCTTTTGGATTGTCGCGCCAAATGAACGCGAGGTTGAGGGCCGTCTGCAATCCCTCGGCCAAGGTCCCGCCTTCCATATCAGCAAGGGCACTTCTGGCGGGCCCGTCCCACCGGGGGTCGTCAAGCGGCAGGACGCCCGCCGACCAGAATGGGAGCGGATCGTCCGTTATCCACCGGCCATCCGACGACAATGCCCGGGTCTTCAGGACCCTCTCCAGGTCGGTTACGCGGCGAGCCCATTCCGGCCGCTCGTTGCCCGTTTCCTGCGCCAGAACGGAAGCGCTACGGAGACCCAGGCGGCACGCAATGAGAAACTCGGCCGTGTCCTCTTCTTTCAGACGTTGAGGGTCGAAGGAATACGGCGTCGCGCCCGACGGGTCGGACCTGAGCGTCAGAAATGTGGCCATGCGTTCGACCACAGGCCATGTCTGCTCCTGGAAAGCATACTTTGCTTCAGCGTCCAGGAATCCCGCGTGCTGCTCGATTGCCCAAAGCAGCCAGCCAACGGACGCGCCGTCAAGGACGACGCGAGGCAGTCCGTCCGAGCCATCGCCGTGAAGGGCGGCGGGAAGCGAACCGGCCGGCCTACCGGGTCGGTCCGTCGTGCGTACGTTGGATAGTAAGAACGATAAATGCCGCTCCGCCATTTCGGTCAATCCCAGGTAATCCAACGCCAAGCCTGCCCAAATGCTGTGGCGCGGGTAGTCCAGCGACAACACGGGCTGTGAACCCGGCGCACGAATAATGGCGCCGCTCTCCTGGCTGGTGGCGATGGATATCGCGGTCAATGCCTGCACCAGCGGTTCTCTGAACTCGGGAAAACGGGGCGAAATCTGAAGTGCCGCGCCTTCGAGCACAGGCGCCCACACCGTCTCCGTCTCGGCCCACAGGCCGGCGTATCCCGTGTCGCTCGCATAGGCCAGCGTTGCCTCGACCTCCTCCCTCGTCGAACCAAACGCCAGGTACAGAATTGCGTATCGCTCGCGCTCCACGCTCTCCAGATTGGGGAGAGCGGCGGAGACGCAGTCGCCGGCCGCGGAGTGGGTACGAGGCAACGTTTCGTACGCGATGGGGATCTTACCGGCCGGCATATCCGAAGCGGAGAAGCAGCGTGCATCTGAATACCCCTCGGCGAAACGATAGGCCATCCAGACACCCTCCCGCTGAAATGCTTCCGGCGCGGGCGACCCGTGCTGAAGCGCCCAACGCCGTGCCGCGAGCCAATCGTGCGACGTCAATCCGGCCGGCCGAACGTGGTAGACGCTTGACCCTTCGACGAACGACGCGAAATCCGTTGCACCCGCGCGAAGGATCCCAAGGAATGGAACTTCCGGAATCGTTGCGGTTGCCGGTGCTGCGTCGGCCAGAAGAACGAGGTCGCCGTCGACCGCCGATGAGATAGCCACGCGGGACACGAGCAAGTCGTACTCGGAATGGACGAAGGCCTCCTGGACGATCGAACCCGGAATACCCGCAATCGTGCACTGCGTCCGTACGAGCGGGCCTGCTTCGGAAACGGTTTGAGCAACCCCTTCATAGCCGCTGCCGTCCAACAATTCGACGCCATCACCGGTGCGGATTCCCCACACAAGCCCGTGGCCTCCTCCGCTGGAGCCGTCAGGCGTCGGGGCGTTGAGATGGTTGGCATACCCCGGACCCGGCCAACAGCAGGCCGCGATCCGGCCGTACGCATCCACGCCGACGGTCAGCCGCCCATTACCTGAAATGGTTCGGCAGACAGGCGGCCCGCCCAAGGATTCAAGGAATCCATAGGGCGCCGCAAGGCAGGGGAACGCGATGACCAGGACCAGCCACGCACGCGCGCAGGGCCGTAAACTAGTCCTCAAACGACGAATCGGGTTCGAACAGCATTCCATCGAGTTCGATCCATCCATCCGCGAGCACGGTGCCGTCCATGCGCAAGGTTCCGAGTGTGCCAATTGCGTCGAGAATAGGGGTAACCTTTTCTTGCACCTCTGCGCCGCTAGATCCGGGCCAGAGACCGCGGGATGCCGCGTTCAGCACGACGTCCCGTGCGATGGCCGCGGCAGGGGCCCAGGATACCCGAAGCGTTGTATCCACGTTCGGCGCAGTCGTAGGACCAGCAGTCAGCGTGCCGGCGAGGGCCGCCATGGCGGGTTCGTTCAGTGTGGCGATGTAGTCGTGACCGTAGCGCCCAAGGCATGGGGATAAGTTCTCGCCCAGCCAGGGGAAGTATACGCCGGGTTCGCCCTGCCATTCGTAATCGACGGCAAGTTGGCCGTCAAAGATCGGCCGTAAGGGGTGATTCCCCGTAACCGGCGCGTCCTCACGCATGACGAGTGCGAGGTCGGGAATGGGGATGAAACCCGACACTTCCGCCCCCCGGAGGGCTAGGCTGAACTGCGTGGAGCGGCTATCCCAGTCGGAGGGAAGGGGCTGGAGATTCCAATGATGCACAGCTTGCCGCAGGGCAGCCTTCGATTCTAACCAGGGCTGGAATTGTTCAAGCGCAGCATCAGCGACCGAGCCCACGGTTCGGAGGTCGTCCCAGGTTCGCACCGTCAGTGCCGCGGCGGGAGGGGAGGGCCAGGCGTTTGTCAGACTCAGGGGCACGGCGCCGTCCGTGAGTGCCAGCTTCACGCGACCGTCGACCGGAAGCGCTGAACCGGTCGAAACGCGCAGGTAGCCTTCGTGGTCGCCAAACCAATGGAACGCCAGGTCGCCGCCCGCACCGGAACGCAGCGTTGTCTGTACTCCGCGCTGGACGCAGGCCTGTACGTATGCGCGATCGCGTGAAAACACGAGAAACCTGTCGCGCCACGCGTAGAAAATGTCATTGTATTCACCGACCCCGGATTCATCGACGCCAAACCCCAGCGGCTGCGCGACGTAGGCGACGGCGCGCAGCAGGATGCCCGGATACACACTGTAACCGATGCCGTCCGGTGACTGGGCGACGGTGAACCGTTCTCCGAGCCAAATGCGCCATCGCGTGGGTGAAGGTCGAATGCCCGTGGCCAATCGCACGGCACGCTCCAGCTCTCCCTGGGGGCGGGGCCAGTTTTCCTGGACGCGGGTGAACACGTCGCCCGCTTCGAGATCGCGCCAGAACTTGGGGAAATCGCCCGTTGACAGGACCCAAGTGGCATCCGCCGGTCGAACTCCGTACAGCGGCGCTGCGTCCAGGAGGCGCCGGTCGAGAATCGTGACGGCGGCGAGGACCAATCCCAGGGCGGCGAGCATGCGCCACCCGCGAAGGCTCGAGCGAAATCCGTTGAAAAGGCGCGTCAAGGGCGCGAATCCTACTGGGAATCCCAGATGGCGGCTTTCTCTTTCTCACGCCGTTCATCGAGCGAGGCAATGGCCTCCGCCGCTTCCGCGCGAAACTGGTCTAGTTCCTCTGCCGACGTGGCTTGGGAGAGCCGTTCGTCGAGTTTCATCCGTTCTTCAGCGGCAAGCGCGTCATATCGTTTGTCGATGGCCGCGATCTTCTCGCGCTGCTCGTCCGTCAGCTTCTGCGCGGGTCCACTTTCCTTTTCCAGCCGTTCCATGGCGATTTCATAGGCACTCTTCACGCAAATCCTCCTTGTTCATGTTTCGGACGCCGTCACAGGGGCCGCGGCTCGATCAGAGCGAGAACTCATCGTCCAGAACGCTGGCGATGAATCGTTCCACGGATACCGGGAAATACCGGCTGTCGGGCGACAGAATTACTCCGGTCACGATGTCTTCGTGCCGCTCCAATTCGTCGAGCGTGTCAGCCAGCACCCGTTCCAGATGGGCCTCCAGCTTCTTCACTTCCAATTGGTCCGATTTACACTCTACGGGCCGGCCCCGAAACCCCAGGAACCCGAAGAGCCGTCCCGTCAACTCGGCATCCACGTTATCCTCGCCGAAAATCTCGCCGTAACTGGGCTCGAAATGGGACGGCCGAATGACGAATCTGGGGGAGACATGCACGGTGCCGCGAACGCGCACCGTGCCGCGCTCGGCGTCTTCCCGTTCGCTCAGGCACACGTACGGCAACTCGTGATACCCGCTTACGATGCCGTAGGTCGGCTTCTTGACTATCTGCGTGCGCCGGTAGATATCGCGCATCTCGTCGGAGCTGAACATACTGCTTTCCGTGTTGCTTACAGCGGCTGCGAACCTCGCATATCGAATCGTTCGCGACGATTTGAGTGTAACGCAGGTCCCAGGGGTGCGGCAAACCGAGGCATTCAGGAAACCTCGCGCCCCGGCGCGCCGCAATC
>CAZWDH010000156.1:0-16078 GCA_964632865.1 uncultured Nitrospiraceae bacterium | reverse complement strand
CAATTCCCCCTTTGAAGGGGGATTAAGGGGGATGTTCCTGAGGCATTGGCGATCGACTTCCCATCTCGCCGATGGCATGGATAACTCAGACCTGAGAGGTACTGGCTTCATAGACCCACGGGTCTGTAAGTCGCGGTGCGTCATTCTGCCTTCACCTCGAAACGGCCGAGGCGGCCTTTGGTTTCCAGTTCGAGCTCGTCTCCGTCGGCGGTTTCCATCTTGATGGTTGCGTAGTCGCAGGCGCCGGTGCCGTAGAAGGAGACGAAGTGAGCCTCGCGGTCCTTGTCGAAACGCGCCTTGGGCCGCTCGAATTCGATCCCTTCAGGGAGTTGTTTCACTTCCACCGGACCTTCGTCCAAATAGGCGAATTGCTTTTCTCCTTCTTCGTCGATGTGCTGGCGCATGACCCAGTACTCGCGCGACTCTTCGCGCATGTAAAACCGGTACTCCGTGCCGTCGGTGATGGCGCGCTCCTGGGCGTACTTGAGGTAGGCCACGAAATCGCGGGTGGCGCGATCTTCGCGAATACGCGTTAGCGATCCCTGGTAGATGGGAACCACGGCGGCGGTCAGCAGGGCGATGATGGTCATCACGACGATGAGCTCGATGAGCGTAAAGCCAGATGAACGGAAAGAAGAACATCCCCCTTGGTCCCCCTTCAAAGGGGGAATTTTGCTAATTGGGTTTCTCGAAAATGCGATAGCCTCATGCCGTGATACGTCTGCCCCGCACGCGGCATGCGCACCGCGAAGCGGCTGCGCCCATTCCCCTTTTGAAGGGGGACCAAGGGGGATGTTGGTCTTTGGCATCTGGGACGTCATGTTGACTCGGAAGTCCTCACTGCCTGATGGCCACCGGGGTTGCTACTCTGCGATGGTGCTGGCGTTGGTGTCCCAAACCGAGATGTCGTCCGCGGTGCCGGACTGCGCGTCCTGGCCGCGGGAGTAGAGATCGTACTTGTTCTTCTTACCGGGGTACGCAAACACGTACGGATTGCCCCACGGATCTTTTTCCAGCTTGATCACGTACTCCTTCTCGCCGCCGACAAGCACGTCCAGGGACTTGGGATACTGGTCATTGTGTTCCAGCGCGTAGGCTTCGACGGCTCGTTGATATACCGCGAGATCCGCGCGGGCGCGTGTGATCCGTGCTTCCGTGCCGCGTCCGGCGACACTGATGGTTACCATGCCGGCGAGAATTCCGATAATAACCATAACCAAAATGAGTTCCAGCAGGGTGAACCCGCCTGATGCTTTCATCGTTCTATCCTCCACCTCAACCAAAATCTCTTGCGAAGCGATCGCCGCTACACGACGTTCGCGCTCAGTGTCAACATGGGATACAGCATGGAAATCACCAGCACGCCGACAACGATCGCCATGATGACAATCAGTATGGGTTCGAGCAAGGCGGTCATGGCGCGAACGGCGCGCTCCACTTCCACGTCGTAGGCGTCAGCCATCCGCTTCGTGACCGCGCCGACGCGGCCGCTTTCTTCACCGATGGCAAACATGTTGCACACCATGGGCGGGAAGTGGCGCGTTTGCTCGAGACCGGAACTGATGCTGTCGCCCTCGGCAACGCGCTCCTGCACGATGCCGACTTCCTGCGCGATCACCTTGTTGCTGAGCGTTTCCACCGTGATCCGCAGGGATTGCAGAATCGGCACGCCGTTGTCGAGCAGCGTTCCCAGGGTACGCGCAAACTGCGCCATGACGTACTTTTGGACGACGGTGCGCAGCACGGGTACGCGTAAGATGAGTTCATCGAACTGCATGCGTCCGTTCTCGCTGCGGTACCACGACACGAGGCCGCCGGCAATCGCCGCAAGGATCAACAACACTAGCCACCAGAATTTTCCCATAAATCCGCAAATCGCCAGCACGACGACGGTGATCAGCGGAAGGGTGGCGTCGAAATCGTCGAACACTTCCTGAAACATGGGAAACACGAAGGACACCATGATAAAAATCGCAACGGACCCCATGAGCACCAAGAATGCCGGGTAGACCATGGCCGAGACGGCTTTGCCGCGGAGTTCCTCGTCCTGCTCGCCGAAGTTGACGATGCGCCAGAGAACCTCTTCCAGCATGCCGCCGGATTCCCCGGCCCGGACGAGGCTGCATTGCATGGCATTGAACTGTTTGGGGTGACGCTCCAGGGCCTCTGCGAAGGTGCTCCCCTTCTGCACTTCGTCGCGCAACTGATCGATGACGGCCACGAGCTTTGTGTTCTCCGTCTGCTGCACGAGGGTGGCCAGGGCGCGCGTCAGCGGCATGCCGGAATCGAGCAGGGTCGCGAGCTGACGGAAGAAGATGTTGCGGTCCTTCTGCCGGATACGAATGAGCGCGCGGCGAAGAGAGTCTTTCTTTTCCTCGCCCGTGTACTCTTCGATGGAGATGGGGAAATAGCCCATTTCGCGCAGACGGCTTAGGGCTGCGCGACGGCTCTCCGCCTCCAGGACGCCCGTCGATGCTTCGCCGGGACCTTTCTTGACCTCATACTGAAACTGGGGCATGTTCCGCCTCGCTGCCATCGAGCAGGTCGGACTCGGCGGTCACGCGGACGACTTCTTCAAAGGTCGTCCGGCCCTGACAGACGCGCATCCAACCGGATTGACGCAGAGTGCGCATCCCCAACTCCACGGCGCGCCGCTTGATGCGCGTGGACGGCTCGCGCTGTATGGTCATCTCCTTGATGGCGTTGGAGAAGGGCAGAATCTCGTAGATGGCAACGCGCCCGCGATAGCCGGTGTGGCGGCAGTTCTCGCAGCCTGCGCCCTTCTTGAAGGTGGCGCCTGCGGGCGCCTGCGGCGGCAAGCCCAATTGGGCATAGTCCGCCGGGGTTGGCTCGTAGGGCTGAGCGCAGTCGGGGCAAATGCAACGAACGAGACGTTGGGCAATCGACGCAATCATCGTGCTCGCGATCAGGAACGGTTCGACGCCCATGTCGGTGAGCCGCGTGACCGCGCCGGCGGCGTCGTTGGTGTGGAGCGTGCTGAACACGAGGTGCCCGGTCAGGCTGGACCGGATGGCCATCTCGGCTGTTTCGTAGTCGCGCACCTCGCCGACGAGCATGATGTCGGGATCGTGCCGGAGCATGGAACGCAGGGCGGCGGTGAAATCAAAGCCGATCTGAGACAGCACCTGCATCTGGGTAATACCTTTGAGCTGGTACTCGATGGGATCCTCGATGGTGATGATCTTATGCTCGAGTTTATTGAGCTTGCTCAGCGCGGCGTAGAGTGTGGTCGTCTTCCCGCTTCCGGTCGGACCCGTGACGAGAATCATCCCGTGGGGGCGCTGGATAAAATTGTTGAAGAGATCCAAATCCTCTTTCATGAAACCGAGTTCTTCGAGCGTCATGAACATGGAGGACCGGTTAAGGATTCGGAGATTCACCGATTCCCCATGGGGCGTGGGCAATACGGAGACGCGAAGGTCGAACTGCTCGTCACCGAGCGCCGCGCGGATCTTGCCGTCTTGCGGAAGCCGCTTCTCGGCGATGTTCAAGTTGGCCATGATCTTGATGCGTGAGACGATGGCGGGATGAAACCCGCGGATTGTCGGCGGTGTCGGTACCGGGTGCAACACGCCATCCACGCGGAAGCGCACGCGCAACTGGTCCTCGAAGGGCTCCATGTGAATGTCCGTGGCGCCGGTCTTGATGGCTTCGGCGAGTAGCTCGTTCACAAACTTAATGATGCTGGCGTCAATCTGATCGTCGCCGAGATTCATCCCCGCCGCACTGGCATCGAGGCTCAGCACGGTACCGACGCTTTCGTTGTCGCTAAGAATGCGTTCGACCGTATCGGCGCCGACGCCGTAAAGGGCTTTAATGGCGCGGGTGATTTCGTCGGGCGTGGCGACCACGGGCTCGATGCGCTTCTTGAGAACAAGGCGGATGTCATCGAGCAACTGGTGGTTCAGGGGCTCGCAAATGGCGACTACGATCGTGCCGTTGCGGTCTTCGAGGGGGACGAAGTTGTAGTGGGTCACGTATCGCGCTGGGACTCTCGCGACGACTGCATCCGGAACTTCCATGCGCGACGGGACGACGAACCGCAATTCGCAGAACTCGGCAAGGGCGCGATAGACGGCTTCCTGACTGGCACAGCCGGACTGGACCAGCGTATCGGCCAGCGACATGCCGCGGCTTGCCGCTTCCTGCTTGATCTGAGCGAGGCGGGTTTCGTCCACGACGCCGTTGCGTACCAGTTGTTTTTCAAAGGCCAGTTCGCCAGGCACGGCCAAATCTCCACGAAATGTCACAAACTCTTTTAATTCCTGAGTTTACCACAGGATGGACATGGTCGCAACCGGGAAATGGAACAAAGGCGGGTCGATTCCGCTCAGTCTGTGGCCGCAAGTGATTCCAACGCGTCGGTCGCACGCTTCGCGACGATGGGCGCCTCGGACGCTTCGGCCTTCCGGTAGAACTGCTCTGCTGCGGAAAAGTTGCGGAAGTCGTCGCGGTACAGATCGCCGATTTTCAGGTCCAGGAGCGCGACGGCTTCGGGGCTCTCGCACCGGGTCCGGGCAGTTTCCATTCCAAGGAGGTACGCGGTCTGGACGTCGTCCGCCTGGACCTCGTCCATAAGCGCGTAGCCCATACTTTCCGCGGCCAGGTCGGCTACGAAGGTCCCGGGATTCTCCGCGATGACCAGTTCGAGCCCTTCGATCGCATCATCCCGCCCGCGCATCGCGATAGCGATCGCATCGAGAGGTTTGAAATCATCCTTGGCGGCTTCGGCCAACAACTCTCGCCGTTGGACGACGCGGTGCTGGGCCGGTTCGGCGCCGCCGCTCCGGTAGTAAATCGCGACCAGCGCATCGTACGCGGCGAGGGCCTCCTCGTACCGCGCGAGTTCAAACGCCAAATCCGCCAAACGCAATTGCGCATCTTGAATCCGCGGGTCCCCAGGTTGCGCCTTGACGCCTGCCACAAGGATTTCGTAGGCGCGACCCGGTTGGTTTTCGGCAATGCAGCGGTCGGCTTCCCGAATAGCCTGGGACAGCAAGGAAGGCGGACCCCCGGCAACCGAGGATGAACCGGGTGCAGGCGCCGCGGGGTCCGCGTAATCCGAACGGAACACGATCGCCGCTGCAACGACCATGAACACGATGCATGCTGTCGCAAGTACTAAGCGCGCCTTGCCACGCGCCGGTTGCGGCGTATGCGCCAGGCGAGCATGAAGGAGCGGCACGAGATCCACATCGAGGGCGGGGACATCCGTAGGGATGGAGTCACTCAACCGGCGCAACGTTTCGGCGTCACGCCGGAGGTCGACGGATTTCTCCAACGCCCGGCCGAGTTCTTTGCGTTCATTCTCAGGCAAGGTTTCGTAAAGGGATGCTGCCAGCAGTCCTTCAATTCGTCGTCGCTTCCACCACATTCGCTTCTCTCGATTCCCCTGCTATTCGCGATCAGAGACGTCCACTGTCGTATAGATCCTTCAATTCCACCTGCAACTTCTTTAGAGCCCGAAAGAGATGTACTTTCACGCTGCCCACGGTACAGCCCATGGAATCGGCAATTTCGTTCAATTGGAGGCCTTCGTAGTGCCGAAGCACGAAGACCGTTTGCTGCGCAGGCGACAACACCGCCAACGCGTATCGAACGCGGTCATCAATCTCCTTGGCGCGCACCTGCTCTTCCGTGTTGTGGGCCACTGAGCGGTCGGGCCTATCACCGAACCCAGTCTCGGGTTCTAGCGGTTCGTGCCGGCGCCGGTTGCGCCAGCGAAGCAAGTCGATGGACTGATTGGTCGTCAGCCGCAACAGCCATGGCAAGAATCCGCTCGTGGGCTGCCACGTGTGAATCTTTCGGTACGCCTTGAGGAACACCTCCTGGGCCACGTCCAGCGCGTCATCCCGGTTCCCGGTGACGCGATAGGCGACGGCAAACACACGACCCTGATGCCGGCGGACCAACTCGTCAAACGCCAGTCGATCCCCCGCTTTGAGTGCGAGGGCTAAATCCTCGTCACCCTGCGTAGTTCGGTTCATGTCGTTTGCCGCGCTCATGTTCTAAACGCATCGGCCCCTGGAAAGGTTTACAGGCACAACATATCCTTTGCCGTCAAGCCACGAAGAGGTAGTCCTGGCATTCCCGGTACCCGCGCGGATTAAGGTAGGATCGAATATCCTCGCGGGCCCCCGGAGCGCCAACTGCAATGGTAACAAAGACTTGCCCTGGTGGAGGAAGGCCCTCTGGTGACAACACGTGGAAATCGTGGATCTTCGTCCCGATCTTTCGTGGATTGATGTCGATAACACCTTCCGGCACATAGGTTTTCCACTCCCGCAACCAGATCTTGCCAACCTCCCCCGCGCCCCACTGAAAGAAACGGCGCGGCGCCGGCAGATTGCCAAGGTAACTTCCTTCAAGATAATGACGCTTGAGCGCCCGGAATTGTGCCGGGTCATATCGAGGGTGGACCATGGAGTGCCGGTTGTCCCGTTCGTGCCAGTCCAAGAGAACGGCGTCCACCTTGGCGAAGCAATATCCGGCGCGCCAGAAACGCATGCAGAGATCGTAGTCCTCGGCCCAACCGGCATCACGATAGCCGCCGACCGCGTCGAAGGCATCCCGGCGCATGAAGAAGGTCGGGTGCGCAATGGGGCACTCCACAAAGATCTCGCGGACGATGGCCTCATGGGTGGTCAGGGCGTTTATCCAGGATTCGTACCGGAGGCGTCCGGAGCCGACTTGCGCGCCGCACATTCTCACGTGGGTACCGCACAATGCCACATCCGAATCCGATTCCATGAGCGCAAACTGCCGCGCGATGCGTTCGGGGTGTGCGGTATCGTCGGCATCCATGCGCGCAATGTAGCGACCGCGCGACTGCGCGCAGGCGAGCCGCAGCGCAGCCACGATGCCCTTATGACTGGTCACCATCAAGCGAATTCGGCTGTCACGTTGAGCCCACCGGCGAGCGATGGCGGGTGATTCATCTGTGGAGCCGTCGTCCCAGAGGATAACTTCAAGGTCGGAGAACGATTGGTGCAGAATCGATTGCACAGCAGCGTCGAGCGAACTCGCAGCATTCCATACCGGCATCACGATGGAGACTTCGGGAGCGTTCATCGGCCAGAGATGCTCCTAGGTCGACGGACGGGACGCATTTCAGCACCGCTTATTCCGACACCTCGGTGGACACGTCGAACTGAGCAAGGTAGGGATACACCGAATCGTTGATAAATGCGCGCACAGCACGCAGGTTCTCTCCAGCGGTGGCCGCAGAGTCGATGCCGATACTCTGGTTCGCAAAAACTCCCTTGACTTCGACGTACACTTCGTTGCGGCTCCCTCGATAGGACTCGATGGTCGTATTCAATACGCCACGAAACTCCGGCGTCTCCGGGAATACGAATCGCAAACCGCCCACGCCGACCGGCCGTTGAAAGAAGGGATCGATGCGCCCATTCTGCCGACAGACGCGATCGAGGAGAAAAGCTCGGGCATCGTTGTGATGGGTCAGCGCGAAGGTCGTGCGGATGGTCGCGGTCTGCACGAGAAACGGTCCGCAATCCAGTACGGGAATGGCATGCGAAACGATGGTTTCTACCTTTTCGACGAAGTCACGGAACGCAATGTCTACCCACTCTTCGGCAGCCATCATGCGGTCGGGAAGAAATAGCAGCATGGATTGCGCTTTGGGACCGCGCCTGGAGTGGAAACGGGGTGGCGTGTTGGGTGAGAAGTCGGTATTCATGTATGCGCCGCTACGTGTCTGTGAAAGTTCGTAGTACAACCGCTGCAGCGCCTGCACCTGGATAGGCTTTGGCGCGTGGATCAATTCGGTGGAGAAATGGATCGGCCGGTCCTCGGACTGCATGGGTACTCCTTTGCCGCAGGGTTGTGCGGCGCGATCATACCACGGGAGCATGCTGGAGCGGAATAAGCAGACAGCGTGGATGCCTTCCCACCCCGGGACCGGTGTGGTTCGTGCGGGAGTTGCCTTTTCCGGTGCTGAATTTTTTGAATGGATCAGTGGCCGTTGGCTCGTTGGCGGCACTCTTGCGCCGCCGCCTGATCGCCGAGATGGGCATAGAGTTCCGCCGCGCGCGCCAAGCGGCGCGCGCTGAGTTTAGAGAAGTGCAGAGTCCGTTCTTCATCCGCGATGGTCTTGAGCGTCTCCGCGGACTGACGGAACCGTTGCGACGCGTCTGCGGGATTGGCGGCACCCACAAGTCCGGCGAGATGGATCTGAAGAAACGTGGAGAAGACGGCGTAGGACGCACGGTCGGCCACGGCGATCAGGGTTTGAAGATACTCGGCAAACGCTCGTGCGGCCTCGGGAGTTGCGTCGGCGCGCGGAACCGGAACGGGACGGATGGTGGTAAGCTCGCGGCGTATCTGGTCGATCCGCTCTTGAAGTTGCTTGGCATACAACACCGAATCCGAGTCGAGCTGGGACGCCCTATCTGTCGGTGGAGCGGACGGGATGTCGCCGCGCTTCTCCTCTTGCCGGCGTCGATTCCGTTCACGCAGATCCGATTCGAGTTTTGCGACGGTCTGGGTCACGGTCGTATTGATGGCCACGTCGGCCAGTTCGAGGTAAAAGTCCCTTCGCGCCGCGCTTGCGACCGCGAGGTGCAACAAGTCTTCCAGGATGAGCACCGGCATCTCAATGGCGCGTCTCGCATTCTTGCCATAGAGAAGGCAGGCGATTAGCTCGTTGCAGTAGCTTCGGAAAATATTGGGGCCAATCGCTTTTCCTTCGATTTCCATCCCCCGGATGTCTCGGGAAATGTGCTGGTAAATGAAATCGGCGGCGAGGACATACGCGCGATCCTTCCAGTTCACGGAACCGTCTGGCGCGATCCGGGGCATGGCATCGAGCTGATAGCGCATCTTCGAGGCAACTACGTAAAGGCCTGCGGACGCGGCAATTTGTTTGAGTTCCGCGATCGCTTCCGTTGCCTGGGGATGCTCGAGCGCTGGAGCGGTAACGAGCGCCTTGACGGTCCGGCCGAGGTTTGCGGTCGATACGGCGGGAGTCTCGTCCTCAGGGCTTTCATCGAATGCGTTCGAGAATCTCTCTTGCTTCTGCGGCGGCGGGGTGAGCAGATCGGTAATGCGCTTAAAGATGTCCATTCATGACTCCCAATGAATGCACGTCACGGCCTCAACACGACTTCCCCAAGAACGCTGCTTATTCTACCGGCAAGGGGGGCAAAATGAAACATCCAATCGGCGGAAGATCGATAATGCGAATTCTGTCGGCATGTTTAGCCGATCTGCTCTGCTATGACATCCCACAAGGTGCGGACCCCCTCTTTGGACATGGAAGAGAAGGGGATAATGAGCGCGTCATCGTCCAATCCCAAGTGCTTGCGAATGGACTCCACGCAACCCGTGCGCGCCGATGCCTTGAGCTTGTCCCATTTCGTTGCGACCAGAACGGCCGGGACTTCCGCCTGCTCGACCAAATCGAGGAGATGATGGTCGTTGGCCCCCGGAGTGTGGCGGCTGTCCACGAGTTGCACGATAAGCCGAAGGGGCGGCCGGCCGACGAGATAATCGGTCAGAATTCGTGCCCATTGCTGTTGCATGGCCTTTGAGACCTTGGCGTAGCCGTATCCCGGCAGATCGACGAAGTAGAGCTTGCCATTGACATCGAAGAAATTGACCGTCTGGGTCTTCCCGGGGGTCTTGCTGGTCTTTGCGAGCCCTTTGCGATTGAGCAGCGTGTTCAGCATGGTGGATTTGCCCACGTTGGAACGCCCCACAAAGGCTACTTCAGGCCGGCCGTCCTTTGGATAGTGGTCCGGACGGAGGGCGCTTTTTACGAATGAGGAGGAGATGACTTTCATCTTCGTGCGGCGCGCTTTGCGGTCTTGCGCACTTTCGGTTTGACGCGTCCCTTCCGTTTCACCTCGTCACCGAACGCCGCATGGATGACCTCATCGACCTCCTTCACGAAGACGAAGGTGATGGCGGACTTTACGTCTTGGGGGATTTCGTGCAAGTCCTTCTCGTTTTCCTCCGGCATGATGATCGTCTTGATACCGGCACGGTGGGCGGCGAGGACTTTTTCCTTGATACCGCCGACCGATAGCACGCGGCCGCGCAACGTTATCTCGCCCGTCATGGCGACAGAAGGATTGGGGGCTTTGTTGCGTAAGGCCGATGCGATTGAGACCGCGAGCGAAACGCCGGCAGAAGGTCCGTCTTTGGGTATTGCGCCTTCGGGGATGTGAACGTGCATATCCACGTTGCGGTAGAAATGCACCGGAATGCGCAGAACCTTGGCGTGAGCGCGCAGGTAAGTATAGGCCGCCTGAGCAGATTCCTTCATGACCTCGCCGAGTTGCCCCGTCAGCGAAAGACCGCCTTTACCCGGCATGGTGCTTGTCTCGATGTGGAGGATATCGCCGCCGGCCCAGGTCCATGCCAGGCCGATCGCGACGCCGGGCTGCGGGGCTTCGTCGGCACGAATATCGGGATAATCGGGGGGCCCGAGGAGTTCTTTTACTACCGTGGCGTCGATGGTGGCGCGCTTGGAACGCTTGGTGGTAACGACCTTGTGGGCGACCTTGCGGCAAACGCGGGCGATTTGGCGTTCAAGCTCGCGCACACCGGCTTCGCGCGTATAGCGCTGGATGAGGGTTTGAAGCCCGTCGTTGGTAAACGTAATCGCGCGATCCTTTAGTCCGGCTTCATCCCGTTGCTTGGGAACGAGGAAGAGCCGCGCGATGTGCTCTTTCTCGTGCAGGGTGTAGCCGGAAATGCGCACGACTTCCATGCGGTCGTGCAAGGGTTCCGGGATCTCGTATTCGCTGTTCGCGGTCGTGATAAAGAACACCTCGTGAAGATCGAAGTCCACTTCGAGGTAATGGTCGCTGAACGTTTCATTCTGTTCGGGATCCAACACCTCGAGCATGGCCGAAGAGGGATCGCCGCGGAAGTCCATGCTCATCTTGTCGATCTCGTCGAGCATGAACACGGGGTTCTTCACCCCGACCTTCTTCATGCTCTGGATGATCCGTCCGGGCAGGGCGCCGATGTAGGTACGGCGATGGCCGCGGATCTCGGCTTCGTCGCGGACGCCGCCGAGCGAGACGCGGACGAATTTGCGGCCCATGGCCCGCGCGATGGATTTACCGAGGGAGGTCTTCCCTACGCCGGGAGGGCCCACGAGACATAGGATCGGCCCTTTCGTGCTTTTGCTGAGTTTGCGCACGGCGAGGAATTCGAGGATGCGCTCTTTGACCTTTTCGAGTCCGTAGTGGTCCTCATCCAGCGCCTTGCGGGCCTTGAGCAGATCGAGTGCATCGCGGGTGCGTTTCTTCCACGGTACATCCGTAAGCCACTCGATGTACGTGCGGATAATTGCGCTCTCCGGGCTCATGGCAGGCATGCGCTCGAAGCGGCCCAGCTCGCGCAGGGCGCGTTCCTGAACCTCCTTGGGCATGTTGGCCTTGTCTATCATTTCTCGGAGTTCAGTCAACTCGTCGCCGCCATCCCGCTGGCCAAGTTCCTGATGGATGGCCTTCAACTGTTCGTGGAGGTAATACTCGCGCTGGCTGCGATCCATTTGTTCGCGAATGCGGTCGCGGACGCGCCGTTCCATGTCCAGCATCTCCGTTTCGCGCATGAGCAGCGAAGAGAGCAGTTCGAGGCGTTCGTTCACGGGGATGCATTCAAGCAGTTGCTGCCGTTCCTCGACCCGCAAGGGCAGGTAGGCGCAAACAAGGTCGCACAGCGAGTTGGCTTCGTTCACGCCGCGGAGCGACGCGACGACTTCCGGGGCCACGCGGCCGCTTTGCCGGGCGTATTGCTCGAACTGACCGAGGGCGGCACGCATGAGCGCTTCCGCGTTCTCTCCTTCAAAAGGCGCTTCCTCGATTCGATGGGCGGTCAGTTCGCTGAATCCATCACGATCCGCGAGGTCCACGACGCGCCCTCGCCCCAGGCCTTCGACGACCACTTTCATGGTTCCGTCCGGCATGCGGAGGGTCTGCAGGATCCCGGCCGCCACGCCAACGGAATAGAGGTCGGCAAGTTCGGGGATTTCCACGGCTGGATCCCGCTGGGTGCAGAGAAAGAGGGGCCCTCCCGTTGCCAGCGCTTCTTCGACGGCAACCAGGGACTGTTGGCGTCCCACCAGCAGGGGCACAACCATGCGGGGAAAAACGACCACATCTTTCAGGGGCAGCAGGGGAAACCGTTCACCGCGGACGGTCTTCTTCTTTTGTCGCTTGGCAGGCATCCACACTCCTCCGTCCCGCGCCTGGAATCGGGCATAGCGCGGGTCTCATGAGACCATTATGCCGGTGCTTTGTCTGCCATCAAAGCCGGACGAAAAAAGACCGGAAGGGACGAGGCCCTTCCGGCGAATGATGCGACCCTCTTGCGCCCGAACCTTTGGGGGTCGTATAGGAAACTGCGCGATTCGGCGGGTCAGCCGAACTCAAGCCATGGCGGAACGGCCCTGGCCGCTGAAATCTTCTTCGTCGTGTTCGTAGACGAGTAACGGCTCTTCGTGATTGCGTACGACACCCGGCGTGATGACGCATTCCCGAACGTCCTTCCGGGAGGGTATCTCGTACATGATGTCGTTCATCGACTCTTCCAGGATGCTGCGCAGGCCGCGCGCGCCGGTCTCCTTCTCGATGGCCAACTCGGCAATGGTGTCGATGGTTTCGTCCTGGAAGTGGAGCTTGACGTTCTCCAGCTGGAAGAGTTTCTGATATTGGCGAACGATGGCGTTCTTGGGCTCGGTCAGAATGCGAACGAGATCCGGCTTCGACAGTTCGTGCAGCGTAGCGATAACCGGGAGACGCCCCGAGAACTCGGGGATCATGCCAAACTTAATAAGGTCTTCCGGTTCGACCAGGGCCAGGATGTCGCCGATCTTGCGATCGCGACGGCTCTGAATGTCTGCGTTAAATCCGATTACGGTCTTGCGGGTCCGGCGTTCGATGGTCTGTTCGAGACCGTTGAAGGCGCCGCCGCAGATAAAGAGAATGTTCGTGGTATCGACCTGAATGCATTCCTGTTGGGGATGCTTGCGGCCACCCTGGGGCGGCACGTTGGCGACCGTACCTTCCAGGAGCTTCAGGAGGGCCTGTTGAACGCCCTCGCCGGAGACATCGCGGGTAATGGACGGGCTGTCGCTCTTGCGATGAATCTTGTCGATCTCGTCGACATAGACGATCCCCATCTCGGCGCGGCCCTGGTCGAAGTCCGCGGCCTGGAGCAGCTTCAGGATGATGTTCTCGACATCGTCGCCCACGTATCCCGCTTCCGTCAGTGTCGTGGCATCGACAACTGCGAAGGGGACGTCAAGAAGGCGGGCGAGGGTCTGAGCCATGAGGGTCTTGCCGCAGCCGGAGGGGCCGATGAGCAAGACGTTGGACTTCTGGAGTTCGACGCCGTCGATTTCCCCGCCGGAGGCGATGCGCTTGTAATGATTGTGGACCGCGACCGCGAGAATCCGTTTGGCCCGTTCCTGACCAATGACGTACTGGTCGAGGAAGTCTTTGATCTCGGCGGGCTTGGGTACGCGGAGGCTCTTGGTAACCCCTTTGCGAGCGCGGTCTTCGGCGACAATTTCGCCGCAGAGGCTGACACACTCGTCGCATATGTTTACGTCTGGCCCGGCGATCAGTTTGCTGACCTCATCGTGGCGCTTGCCGCAGAAAGAACAGGTATGTACATCACCTCGGGCGCGATGTGGGGCCATAGAAACCTCCCTTATGAACTGCCATGTTCACCCGTCTTATAGCAGTTTAAGGTATTTTTGTCAACAGTTTTCTTGCCGAGCCCATCCAGAACCCTGTCGACTCTCCTCCATTGTGCCAGTTTAAGGGCAAAAGGTGCAACTGTTTGGGCTTTTTGCCCGACACAGGAGATTGATCCACCAAGCCATCGGTTTGGTTGCCGGAGCGGAGCGGGCCGCTTAGCGGTGCAGGGTCTCGTCGACGATGCCGTACTCCCGCGCTTCCTCGGCGCCCATGAAAAAGTCCCGGTCGCTGTCGCGCCGGATGCTCTCGATGGGCTGGCCGGTATGCTTGACGAGTATCTCATCAATCATCTCGCCAATGCGCATGATCTCACGGGCCTGGATATCGATGTCCGAGGCCTGCCCCTGGATACCGCCCATGGGCTGGTGAAGGAGAAAACGCGAATAGGGCAGCGCGAAGCGCTTCCCTTTTTGACCGGCACACATGAGCACGGCGGCCATGCTGGCGGCCTGGCCCAGGCAGATGGTGGAGACGCTGGGGCGGATGTATTGCATGGTGTCGTAGATGGCGAGCCCGGCCGTCACGCTCCCCCCGGGGGAGTTGATGTAGAGATAGACGTCCTTATCCGGGTCTTCAGCTTCAAGGAACAGCATCTGGGCGATGATGTAGTTCGCGACGTAGTCGTCGATGGGCATGCCCAGGAAGATGATGCGGTCGGCGAGCAGCTTGGAGTAGATATCGTAGGGCCGTTCACCACGGCTGGTTTGCTCGTATATGGTGACGGCGCGCACGTCCAGGGGATGTGTCATGGCTGAATTTATGCCTCGTCGGTTTCTTCGATTTCTTCGCGGGGCACTTCTTTGTCCGTGACCTTGGCATGCTCCATGATCAGGTCCATGGCCTTGGCCCGGTAGATGCGCCCTTCGTACATGCTGCGCCGGTCGGATTCCTCGGACATGTATTGGGCAACGGTGTCCGAATCGATGCCGGTCTGCATCGCAATGGTGGACGCCTCGGATTCGAAATCGGCGTCGGTCACTTCGATCCCTTCCGCGGAACCGATCTCCATGAGGGTCACGGTGCGCTTGATCTCGTCCACGGCGGATTCTTCCGCGCCCTTCCGAAGCTCTTCCATGCGGGACTCGATCTGCTCGACGGGCACGCGCATCTGGATCAGGCGGCGAACTTCGTCTTCGTAGTGGCTGCGGGCCACATCGTCGATGAGCGTCTTCGGAATCTCGTATTTGGACTTTTCAATTACGGCTTCCAACGCGCGGCTGCGCGCGATGCGGTCGCTGGTCTGGATTGAGTTTTCGCGGAGCTGGTTATTGACGCGTTCGCGCAAACCTTCCACGTTCTCGGCGCCGACCTGCTTCGCGAAGTCGTCGTTCAGTTCCGGCAACTGGCGGCGCTTGATCTCCTTCACGTTGATCGTGAAGGTGGCCTTCTTCCCGCGCAGATTATCGTTGGGATTGTCCTCGGGAAACGTGACCTTGCAGGTCAATTCGTCACCGACTTTGCTGCCGACGAGTTTTTTCTCAAACTCGGGGAAGAACCGCTTGGTGCCGAGAATGTACGGATAGTTTTCGGCGGATCCGCCGGGGAACTGCTCGCCGTCGATGAGGCCGTTGAAATCGATAACGACCTGGTCGCCGTCCTTCGCTTTCCCCTTTTCTTCGAGGGTCTCGAAGGAGGCATAGCGGCCGCGCATTTCTTCGAGGGCTTCCTCAGCGTCCTTCTCGTCTACGGTAACGACGGGCCGCTCCACTTTCACGCCGCGGTATTTTCCGAGTTCGACTTTCGGCGCGACTTCGAACTTCAGCGTAAATTCGAGGGCCTCGTCTTCCTTGCGCTCTTTATCGTCTTCGAGCCCTTCAATATCCGGGAAGCGGATCGGCTTCATGTCTTCATCGGCGATGAGTTTGCGGAATGCCGCGCTCACGAGTTTGGCGTCCACTTCGGAGCGCACGACTTTGGCGAACCGTTTTTCGACGATGCGGCGTGGCGCGCGGCCGCGGCGGAATCCGGGGACTTCCGCTTCGTGGCGCAGTTCGTCGTACATCTCGTCGGCCTGCTGCTTCTTGTTCGCAGCCGGCACGGTGACTTTGACTTCGTACGCGCAATCGCCTTTGTAGTCGATGGTAAAGACCGGGTCTTCGACGAACTTCAGCTCGTCTTCGTGATCGTGATCATGGTCGTGATCGTGGCCCTCGTGGGACTCTTCTTCCACTACTGCGGTCTTCTTCGATTCTTTGTCTGCCATGGTCGTGTTGTCGCTTCATGGTTGGTGGGCGAGGCGGGACTTGAACCCGCACATCTTGCGATACTGGATCCTAAGTCCAGCGCGTCTGCCAATTCCGCCACTCGCCCGGAGAGCC
>CAZWDH010000155.1:0-16103 GCA_964632865.1 uncultured Nitrospiraceae bacterium | reverse complement strand
GCACGCGCCTCGCGCCGCGCCTGAACGGCTCCGGCTTCGACCGCAGCGAATTCACCGGCAAACGCATCCCGCCGCTGCCCGCGCGCCCCAATCTGGCGGCGGTGAAGTTCGGCGCGCCGATCGCGCTGTTCAACGGCAAGGATCTCGCCGGCTGGGTCGCCAAGGAATCCAACCTCAAGAGCGCCTGGTCGGTCGAGGGCGGCGCGCTCGTCAACCGCCCGCCCCCCCCCGAGCCCGGCAACCCCCACCTCCGCACCGCCCACCACCGCACCGCGCGAATCCGCCCCCCCAAACCACACGACCGGGCTTTCCCCGGGTTCCGCCACAACGCAGAATCCTTCATCGGGCAGTTCGCGCGCGACTTCCGGAACGGACCGGCCGTTGAAGCGATCGGCACGCTCACTCGTGACAACAATTGAGGGGCCCTCAGAAGGCCAGCGGCCCGAAATTGGTGGAGTGACACCAGTTCGTTTCTCCACCTCCTCGGCGAGAACAGCGGCGGCGAAGTGTGACGGCCCTCGGAGTCCTTGGACGACGATGGTGGCGCCGCTCAAATCGATGGACTCAGCCACTGCGTCGGAGAAATGGAGCGCAATAGCGGCGGCTGCGGCGGCAATGAGATGTAGACGAGACTTGAACATGACGTTTCCTGCTCCGATTGCGTTGGACCCTTACGAGTCGTTAATGGCAGAGAAACGCAATGATAGTCAAAGAGGGCGCGGCGGGCAAAGACCAACGCGGGGTGTGCCACCGGAGACGGGTGTCAAGTCGTAGCAGGGCTTGACGTTCTTGATGGTGGTTGCTGAAGCGGACGCACAACGAACTGCACCGCGTGACGTGCGGCGCTGTGCCGGGCCGACAAGACTTGTGCGTGGGCCTGGGCCTCGGCCTCCACCGTATACTGGATCGGGAGAATCCGGATCGCGCGGGTCTGCTGGGCGTCCACTTGAATGATCACATACATCGGATGACGACCTCCACCGAGCGATTTCCAGAAACTGAACTGCAGCTAATGTGAGAAGCCTGAGGGGGCAGGACGAGAGGGGGTCACTCCCGCCCTGCCCTCATGGCAATTAAATGACGCAAGGCTGGTCGGCTGTTGATGCCGTTTACGATGCGCGTTCTTGGGTGTCGGTTTTACCCTGCGTCATTCTAAGTGCTTATAGAGCATAAGCCATGCCAAAACCGGGTGATCGAGAGCCTGACGGCAAAGCGGGGACGATCAGGCGGTATTCGTCGAATTTCATACTTTGTAGAGAGGGCGCGACGGTGGTTTTCATGAGATTTCTGCTCAATTTCTCAAAACTGTTGTCCCGATTCCGAACACAGTTTACATCCGCAGCCGATTTCACCGGAATCTGCCAACCCCTGAGGATTATCGCTTTTCCCGGTTTGCTGGCACCTGAAGATCCTGGACCAGCGAAGTGGATGCGCTGCTTCCATCGGTCTTGAACAGTTCCCGCCCGTGAGTCCCGTCGTCCGCGTCAAAGAACAGGCGGCTCCCTACGGCGGTTAGATCCCCCGGTTCGGAGCCGGCCGCATGATTCGAGAGGATATCCTTAACCAAAGCCGGTTGGTGTATCGCGTCGACGTACCAGAGTTCCCGGCCTCGCATTCCGTCGTCGCCCACGAAATAGATACAAGGGCCGATTCCGGCAATCGAAGCGCGTGTGAGTTGGGCAGGTTCCCAGACGTTCGCGTACACTTCCGGCGCGGGGACATCGGGCCCCGTGGAGTGCAGCACATTTCCGAACGTGGGATGCGTGGCGACGAAGAACAAACGGTCGTCGTTGAGTGGTACGAATTCGTGCGGGCTGGAAGATGCCTCGCCGGGGTTGAGGTCGGCGAAAAGGTAGGTGCCGTCGACCGTTCCGTCGCTCACCCAAAGCTCGAGGCCGTGGGTGCCATCTTCCGCCTGGAAGAAGAGACGATTGCCAAATGAAGTCAATCCATTCGGACGTGAACTGGCAGGGCCGGGAAAGATGTCTTTGACCAGCGCGGTACCGCTACTGGAACCATCACTTTTCCACAGTTCCGCACCGTGTTTAGCATCATTGACAACGAAGAAGAGGAGGTCTCCAACCGCCGTCAGACCTTGCGGGTCCGATGACGGATTCGGTCCTCTTTCTGGATGGATGTCCTTGAGCAGCATCGTGCCTTCTGACGTACCGTCGGTGATCCAAAGTTCGGTGCCGTGGATGCCGTCATTGGCGGTGAACACCAGCTTGCCGCCAATGGCCGCCTTGTGGCGCGGCCACGATCCTTCGCGGCCGCGCACAATGTCACGGACGAGCGTTGTCCCGGCTGCCGTTCCGTCGCTGACCCACAGCTCGCCGCCGTGCTGTGTATCCTCGGCGGTAAAATAGACCCGGTCTCCCGCGGCCTGGATCGCGTAAGGTTTGGAACCCCCGGATCCGGGCTCGATGTCGAGGACAATATGGGTTCCCTCATTGCTGCCGTCCGAAACCCAAAGTTCTTCCCCCGTCAAACCGCTCAAAGCTTGAAAGAAAACGTGCGAGTCGGTGGCGGCAAAGATCCCTGGCTCGGAACTGTCGGTGCCGGGATTGATATCCTTGACCATTCGAGTCCCAGATTCAGTGCCGTCGGAAACCCAGAGTTCAGTGCCGGACTGGCCATCATTTCCGCGGAAGAACAAGTTGTCGCGGAAAACGACGCGATCGAGAGGCTCTGGTAAGCCATGCTCGGCACCGGGGAAGATGTCCTTCAGTAAGTGTGTCCCCTCTTGGGAGCCATCGGAGATCCAGATCTCGAAACCGTGAGTCGACACGACTTCCCGCGCCCGGAAAAGCGCATGATCGTTGACCGATCCAAGGAATGCATTGATGATGGTGTGGCCGAGGTCGATCGGCTGGAGCGTGTCGTTTTCGGAGCGCCAGACCCAAATCATCTCATGGGGCAGAGTAGTCTCTTGCCCGGCGTTGTAGCAGCCCCAGACAAAGACTTGGTCTTGGGTACGAAGAATGTCACTCAGCCGAATGGGTCCCATGGGATCAGGGGGCAGCGGAAAAGCGTATGCATCCGCTCCGTCGGGGGCGCAGGTCCAGACCCACAAAGCATGGAGCGCTACCGTGGGTCCGGTGAAGTAGACGCGCCCGTCTGGTCCTAAGGTGCCGTTATGAGAGAAATACCGGTCAATACGAAGGGGCGAGTTCTCGGACTCCACGGGAGCCGTCGTGTCTGGTGTGCCATTTGAAATCCACAGGGTGGCATGCTGTTGAGGGCCTGGCGAATCGGCAAGAAAGAAGATGGCATCGCCGACGGCGCGAAGGTATGCGGGATTCGACGACTCGGGTCCTTCCCAAATGTCGCGCGCGAGGACCGTGCCTTCCGGTGTGCCATCGGTACGCCACACCTCGCGACCGTGAATGCCATCGTCGGCCACGAAGTACACGAAGTCGCCTGCACGGACCAGCTCCTCGGGATCAGAGTTTGGATTGACGCTGGGCGCGTTCTGGGCCAATACCGGTGTGGTCAGCGCTGGTTGCGCAGTACCTTGGAGCGCGGCGAGGAAGGTGAGAATCACCGCTCCGATACCACGCGGTAGCGACCCAATGAATCTAACGGGTCCGCAAGTCGTATCGCGCGAGTTTCTCATACAACGTGGTCCGTCCGATACCCAGAAGCCGTGCCGCTTCCGCCATATTGCCCTGCGTTCGCTGGAGCGCCTCGAGGAGATGTTGCCGCTCCAGTTCCGCGAGTGTGGGGAAATCCTGGTGGCCGTACTGAAACGGGTTGCCTGCCAAGTCTTCCGCTTCAATGTATTCCCCGCGGGACACGGCTGCAGCTCTCTCAATGATACTGCGCAACTCTCGAACATTTCCCTCCAATTCCCGGTCCTGAAGCGCTTTCAGAGCATCAGGCCCAAAGCCCTTCAGGGGCCGTTTGGCACGCAGACGAACGAGCGCCAGGAAGTGTTCGGCCAATTCGGGTATATCTGACTTGCGGTCGCGAAGGGCGGGCATACCGATTTCTATCGCGTTAAGCCGGTAGTAGAGGTCAGATCGAAACGCGTTCTCCGCGATCGCACGCGCGAGAGGCCGGTTGGTCGCGGAAACGATTCTGAAATCCACTTCCTGCTCTCGGTTTCCGCCCAGCCTGCGAAATCGGTGAGATTCGATCACCCGAAGAAGACGCGCCTGGTTCTCTGGGCTCAAGTCGCCCACTTCATCCAGAAAAAGTGTGCCTCCGTGGCACTCGTCCATGAGGCCTTTCTTGGCGCGTACCGCGCCGGTGAATGCGCCGCGTTCGTAGCCGAACAATTCGCTTTCAAAGAGATCCTTGGGAATCGCCGCGCAATTGACAGGAACGAAGGGCGCTTTGTTCCGGGAGCTATAGTCGTGGACCATCCGCGCCGCAATTTCCTTACCCGAACCCGTTTCGCCCACGATGAGAACGTTTAGGTCAGTCTGCGCCGCGAGCCGGATGGCAGAGCGGACGCTTTCCATGAGCTGACTGGATCCGATGAGTACGGCGGACTCGGGGCGGGATTGCCGTAGCCGATCTGTCTCTTCCCGGAGGGCCTCGATCTTGGCCATCGCGTGGACCCACGGCGCGGCAATACAGCCCACGGCGATCAGCAATTCCAGGTCCGCCTCATCATAGCTGCTACGCCGGCGATCCGATTGCACCGCAACGGCGCCTGCAGTTTCGGGTCCTACGACCAGAGGGACGACCATAAGCGTCTCGGGTCTATCCGCGCTGGTCGCGCCTTTGTCGAGGCGTATGAGCAGGCCGTCTCCGGTACGTATTGCTCGTTCACAATGACTCTGGGGTGGTTGTGCTCGTTCGGCATTGGGGGCGCGGTAGATTTCGCGCGTGCTGACCGTGCCGGCGATATCGTTGGCAAGCCAGATTGTGCTGGGTTCGAAGCGGTCCGCGATCCACTCACGCGTTCGGTCGATCAATCCATCGCGTGTGCCGGCAGTCCACAGCGCCCGGGCAAGTGAATAGAGATCGGCGAGATCGTGGATGGTGTGCGATTTCCCCGACGCAAGGAAATCGGCGATTTGCCCGCGGACGTAAAAGCCGGAGGATTGTCGAATGGAGACCGTGGACCCCGGCGTCGCGGGCGCCCGGCGCGTCTCGTCGCGACTACTGACTTCTGCGACCAGGAGGCGGACGTTTCCCACGGCGATTTCATCTCCCGCTTGAAGGGTGCAGCGGTTCGCGGGTTTGCCGTTCACTAAGGTCGTATTCCGGCTGCCGAGGTCGGTCAGCAAGACGGAATCGCCGACCGCTTCGACCTGGCAGTGATGGCGTGACACATGCCCGTCGAGGATGCTGATGTCACAATCGGGATCGCGGCCAATGGTGATCGGAGAGTCCGCAATGGGCCACGAAACGCCCTTCGTGATGCCCGATTTAGCTACAAGCTGGTACAGGTATGCTCCTCCTTGGTATCGATTCAGAATTGAAGAATCGCACCATGTTGAAGATTCTCGAGTTCGGGGTAACCCCAGACCACGACCGGCGCCGGGTTTGCCGGATTGGCCAGATGCCGGACACTGGCGTTTATCCGCCACTGGTGTGGACTGCGCGGAGGCTGGCCGTCTCCGAGATTGCTAAAGGGAATCGCGATCTCAAGAGTTAACATGCTTTCTGCCGATTGTGCCGCGACGTTCCAGTCGCATGACCAGGGTTGTACGCGATTCCCGACGAGCTGGTCCGCCGTCAGGCCCGTTTCCGGATCGTACACGATGCGCCACCACGTTGTCTCCGATTTAGGAGTGGAGAACGCCTTGCACAGTGCCAGCGCGAGTTGATCTCGATCCGCGTCTTCGCGTGGAATGACCATACCGATTCGGAGCTGCTTGTCGGTGGCATGAACGCTCATGCGCGCACCCAGACGACCCGGCAGTCCGTTCAGAACGCCGATAGTCCCCGATTCATCCAAGAACCGATGGCTCCAGACCGGTTCGTCGAGTGCGCCATCCACCACGATTTCCGGCACTTCGCCGGGTAGACGCGGTACCTGGGTTCTCGCGCCCTGTATTGCGGGAAGAAGGGCGTCCAGCGAATGCGCCCAGCCCAGCCCGCGCGGAATAAGTTGATTGTAGAGCAGCGGCTGCTGCAAGGGCAGCGCTTCCAGGCGTAGCAGAAACTCCGTACCGGTTATCATAGGGACCGATCGGTTCAGGGATACCGTCTCCGTCCACGTGGAGTTGGTTTGGTCGTCAGTAAACTGAAGGGACATGAGCAGCGACTGGCCGGGCTCCAGCCATTGGGCACTTCCGCCGATCGCGCCGATGTGGAGCGTACTTCCGGAAGGGCTCCGATATTCCGCCCATCCGCCTTCGACGCGCAACCTGTCTTGTTCGTCCCGGATGCTCAGACCCCAAATTGAGCCCTCAAACGCCGCATAAGCTCGTAAACGATCGGCGTCGCCGCCTTCTTGTATGGTGAGGAGCGATGCCGGGTATTTCGAGTCGGTGTTCTGCCGCCACACGTCGTAGACGCTGGCGTATCCAGGGTCCCACTTGAGCAGATCGGGCAAGTTATCGGGCGAAGGCAGCGCTTCCCAGAGGTACGTCGCTTGTGTCTCCGGCATTGCATCAGCGGAAATCGGATCTTGTTCTGATTGCAGCGGCGCACCATAATCGTCACCAACGGGGATGATCCAATAGAGGGCCGCAAGGGCCACTACGAGACCAGCAACGAAGCCGTGGTACGCGGACAAACGGACGCGACGGGCGCGTTTCCTGAGCGTTTGAACGCGCGATCCCGGTGCCCGCCGAGCGACGATGGTCATCGACTGGGCGTCCTGGGGTTGAAGGAACTCAGGTGCCGCCTGGAGACGGTCGATAGCGTCTTGGGCGGAACTGGGCCTCTGGCCAGCATCCTCATTCATCATCGCCGAGACCAGCTCCGAGAGTTCCTTCGAGACCTGAGGCGTGGCCTCGGACAATGGCGTTACACGCCGTGTGGCCATTTCCTTGACCAGGGCCATCGGCGTTGTCGCTTCGTAGGGCGTGCGCCCCGTAAGGGCCTCGTACATAACGGTGCCTAACGCGTACAGATCCCACGAGGGTGACGGCTCATGCGAGTCCCATGCTTCCGGAGGCGCGTAGCGTGGGGTTCCCATGAAGAACACCGAGGAGCCGCTGCCGCGCATGGAGAGTTCAAGGTGCCCTTCCAGGATGGTTGCGAGCCCGAAGTCGGTCAGTTTCGCTGCGCCAAAGCGGTCAATGAGGATGTTCGTCGGCTTGATGTCGCGATGAATTAACCCTTCATTGTGGCAGCAGCGGAGAGCGTCGAGGACGTGATAGGCGAACCGGGCGACTTCGCCCACGGTGAGCCCTTTCGTCTCCAATCGATCGGCCAGACTACCGCCCTCGACAAGCTCCATCTCAATTGCAAGTAGTCCGTCCAACGGTTCGAAGGCGTGGACGCGCACGATATTTGGGTGGTCGAGGCTCGCAATGGAGCGGGCCTCCTTCTCGAATCGTTCGCGGAAACCAGCGTCATGGCTGAGGGTTCCGCTGAGAATCTTCAGTGCGACGTTGCGGCGAAGCCGGGTATCTTCCGCTAGGTACACCACCCCCATGCTCCCGCGTCCCAATTCGCGAACGACGGAATACTTGCCAATGGATTGCCCCGGCCGAACCTCACCCGGCGGATTTAATGATGACACCACAACGCACATCCTCCACCCCCTTCAGTATACCGGGGTGAGCCGAAATGTGAAAGTGGCTGGAACGAGCGGTGGTCCCGTGGTCGTGGTGAGGTCCTGGCCTATTGGAGCGACACGACGAGCGCCGGGTCGCCTATCAGTGCCACGCCATGAAAGGCACGGTCCGGGAATCGGCGCTTTGCCTCGAGGAATTGGTCGCCTAGCCGCGAGCCCGGCTCCGCGATCAGGCCTTCCAGCACGGCGCGATTAAACTGATGCCCCGCAGCAACATCGACCTTGCCGACGTGCCCGACCAGGGCGATGGCCCCCTTGTTTGACGCCTGCACGAAGTAGATACCCACACCGGAATCGGCCCGAGACATACCGTGGATCGGCGCATCGAAGAGCGATGAAAAGCACGTGGCCGTAAACACGATGGGATACTTCCCGGAATTGGCCAGGAGGTCAATCTCGCGGTCTGTCATCATGTCCGTGCGTTGGTCGTTCATGTTCTCGCCGGTTCGCCAGACGTAGTAGGCACCATGACCCGTAAACGTGACGACGGCGCAACCATCCGAAATCTTCTCGATAATCGTGTCGCGCAACTGGATGTCGCCTTCCTGGTCGCCCGTACCAGTCAAGTTGTCGATGGACCATCCGGAAAGCACATGATTTGCGGTGTCATTCGAGAAGCGATTGAAATCCTTCGAGCTGATTAACACGGCACGCCGTTGCCAGGGCGCGTCTTCGCCGGCACGCTGTTCGTATTCAAGGACCTTGGCTACGTAGGACTCGACCGTGTCGACAGACGAAGCGGGCAACCTTCCCACGGCAGCCAGCGGGACGTCGCCTCCCTGTGGGCCCAACGCGAAGTAGTCGTCATATGCAATGGTCGGCGAGTAACTCGGTAGGATGTCCACGTCATCTGTATGATGGGTCGGAACGTAGTTGCGCGAGCCCGGCCGAATCCCCATGTAATCGTAGGTCGCGTCGCCGACCAGCCAAACGTACTTGAGCGACCGATCCGTGCCCTGCTGCTTTCGAATCAGGTCATCGACAAACAGCCGAAGGGCTCCCGGGTCGAAGATGCTATCCGCATACTCATCGTACAGGTCTTCCACGTCTACGACGAGTGTGCGCAAGCCTTGCTCGGCGCGTCGATCCGCGAGGGGCCGAAGGGCGTCGACAAAACTCGCGTGTGACACGATAAGGTAGTCCGGGACATCGGCGCCTTCGCGCAGTTGGCTAGCATATCCAACCGCGAGTCGTGCCGGCTCGGCGAATCCTTCCGGCCCCACGGCGCGGTAGCGACCACCCTCCGGACTGAGCACGATTTCCACGGCATGCCGGTTTCGTTTGGTAAAGGACGCCGGCCTTTGAACCAACTCCGAACCTTCGGAATAGACCTGCACCGAAGAATCGCTGAATCCGGCTTCCGTCTGCGCGTACCGCGGAGAAGTCGCAGCTCCCGCGGTGAACTCGAGAAAATCGCCGCGAGGTAGAAATGTCGCGTCGTAGGTGAGTTCGATCCAATCCAGAGAGATGAGGTCAAGTTGGATGTCTTCATTGGTGGGCCGAACCGTAAGTTCATTCGCGCGGTCGCTGAACACTGACTTGCCGGGTATCGTTGCTTCGGCCACGAAGAGTTGCGGTCCGTCCCACTGCGCGGTGCCAAGCGGTGCACCGTTCAACGATAAATCCCAGAAATGGTCCGGGCTGACCGGAAGATCGCTCCACCCCCAGAAATGCGCGGTCACTCCGACCCCGGCAAGTTCGCCGGCTAAATCGTCGATGGGCGGCAGTTCGACCGTCGTCGGCTCCCATGGCGGCGCTTTGAACGACGCCCACATGACTCGGTCGGTCGGTGGTCCGTCATACCTCTGGTAGTACTGGAGCGAGTTGTTTTCCTCGATACGCCGAGTCCGCGGGTACGAACGATACACGGTTGCGCCAGCCTGCCGCGGAGCCGGTGGCGCAGGCCGGTACCGCACTGGCGGGTCCGGTGAATCGAAATCGAGAACGTACGCATTTTCCGGGGTCACGATGTTTCTGCCCCCGTCACTCGCGGTAGGCGGGTCGCCCCAGAACGTGACCGTGGTTTCGTTCGAAAAACTACCATTCGCAGCGGCATTCTCGATACTGATGGGGATGGGCTTTCCCCGGTTGTAGAGGTTGACGCGATTCGCGTTGACATCCGCAAGCGTTAGTGCCGCTTCCTCCGGCGACTTCTCCCGGAACGGTACGCGGCGCGTTTCCGTCCGCAGTGGCACAATTGCAATGTCGTCGAGATACCACGTCATGGGGCCGCCTTCGTCGTGGTGAATCCACAATCGGTATTCGCGGTCGCCTTCATCGAGGGTGGTCAGGATGCCGTTAAACTCCGTCCATTCGCCGGGGGTATTTCGAAAGTACTCCCCGGTGTTGTCCGCATTTTTTGCCCAAATCTGTGTGCTGTGCAGGGAAGTCAGAAATCGCCGGTCGCTTTGCAGCGCTAGAGCGAATCGATTCCCCTGCTGTTCACAGTACACCTTGCACGAGAATCGAAAGCGGCTGTTTCCGGGCAAGACAAAACGTGCGGAAGGCTGATGGATGCCGGAATCCTTCGTGCGATCGGTCTTCGGCCCCGAAATCTTGAGGCAGTATTGTCCAGCCTGCGCCGAACCGGTCGCATCCATCGATCGGACGACGCTGACCTCGGTATCCCAGGTTCCCTCGATTCCGCCGGTGTCGTTCGTCTCGTGCCCTCGGCCGTCCGCGGCGCCGCCCAACTGCAGAATCTCCTCGCCTTCGACCTCCTCCGTAACCTCGGTGAGGTTGGCAGTTTCCAGGCACCGTTGGATGGCTTCTCCGCGAACCTGAACCATGCGATCTTCGGTCACGAAGATCTTGATGGAATCTGGCGTATACGTGGGGAAGGATGAGGAGGGTTGTTTCGTCCACGCGATATCGCCGTGAGCGGCGATCAACCATGCAATGGAGAACCAGATTCTGGGGGAGATAAGAGGCACGTTTCGTTCCTAATCCCGCTACTTGCTGTCGTCTATTCTGGCCGATGCGGCCTGGTACTCGCACAGGGCGTAATAGATCCACGCCAACCCCCACCGGGGGCAATACAGTCGCGACGTGAACCATGGATACTTCCGGTAATACGGCACGCCCGTGACGGGATGGCTCAGATGCTTCCGGGTCCATTGCATCGTGCGTTCGGCGATCGGTAACGCATCATCCGACATCGCCGCCAGGATCGACGGGCACAAGATGCCTTCCGCGCATGCGTGGATGTCGATGGGGTAACGTCCGTGCATAGTGATGGGCGCGCCGTCCCCATCGAACAACCGCGTCCGATAGAACGCGAACCCTCGGGAAATCTCCTCCTGGATTCGTGAGTCCTTCACTACGGAATTTATCTCATGCAGCGAGCGGAGAACAAACCCGGTATGGTGATGGTCCACGAGGGAAAGCAGCTTTGCCTCGTAAGGGTCGTCCGGCGCGTGGACGCCGTAGGGCCATGCGCCATCGTCTCGCTGGCCGCGCAATGTGAACTCGATTGCGGGCATGGCGAGGTCCAGCAACTCGCGTTCACCGGTAATGGCATAGGTTCGCACGAGGTGGGCCGCAGCGTGGAGACTGGCGTTGTGCACCCGCCGGCGGTCGCCCGGAGTATAGGCGAAACAGTAGGTTCCGTCCGTCCATTCCAGCCGAGGGATATCCACTTCCATGAACTTCGCGATGGATCGCACGGTGGTCGCATACGTTTCATCCCCGGTTATTCGCCACGCGAGGGTGAAAGCCTCGCCGGCGATTGCGCTTACGACCACGACCGGCGTATTACGCGGTGTGCTCAGGCCTTTTCCGGAGACATCGAAAGGATAGCCCCAGCAAATCCCAGCATACCCTTCGCTGGGATGATCGAGCAGCCATTGCAGGTGGCTGCGGGCGCGATCGAGATGGACCTCACGCTTGGTTGTCTCGTAGCGGCGGAGGTGACCCAACGCGACCAGGGCGAAGGCTTTGGCATTCTCTTGCGGCGCGATCCCGAGCATGCGGCGCGACAGCGTGGGGAAGAGATCGGTGAGCGCCGTCGTGATTTTCCGCGGGAGCGGATACGGTTGCGCGAGGCGAATCAGGGGATGGGCCCGCACGTCGAAGCGATCGAATCCTCGAAGACCGCGTTGTCCCATCCAGTGTTCGAGCTGGTCGATCCAGGACTCTGCGAAGACGGTCCCGTTCACGACGAAGACCTTTTTCGCGTGGCCGCGACCTGCTCCATCACTTCCTTGAAGGCTGGATACTGGACGTCATGGGCATAGCGCTTCTGAATCGTTTCGCGCGCGGCCTCGCCCATTCGACGGCGCAGGTCCGAATCCTCAATCAGACGTTCAAGCTTCTGTGTCCACTCATCCGGGGACGCCGCGAGAAATCCGTCTACCCCGTCCTCGACAACTTCTGCGTTCATCCCAACCGGTGAGATCACGCATGGCGTCCCCACGGACATGAATTCCAACGCCTTGTACGCGCACTTCCCCTTTGCGCGCTCCGACTGCGTGAGCGGCATTAGACCGATGTCCGGTTCTTGCAGATAGTCAATCTCGTTCTCGAGAACCCAATGCCGGTTGATCACCTCCACGCCATCCAATTTGTAGGGTCGTGTCGACGCGATCACGAGCGCGATCGAATGGCGGGCGGATAGGTCGCGAAGGACATCCTCAATCACCTCGAAATACCCCAGGTTTGAATAGAGGCCGGTCCAACCCAGCAGTACCGGCTGGCCCTTCGCCTTCACGGGATAGGACTTGGCGGTATGAATCTCCATGTCGACGCAGGTGGGAATGATGGTAACCCGAGGCGTGAACTGTTGGACGTAGGTCTTGATGTACTCGTTGCCGACAATCACGTGCGCCGCGAACGCTGATACTTTCCGAGTCCAGCCGTGGTCGATCAACCACATGAAAGGACTGTCCACATAGCCGGCCGGCACCCATATGGCGTCGTCGAGATCCACGACGAGACAACCGTTCAACAGGCGAATGATTCGTTCGAAAATGGGCGGTCCATACGGGTAGATGTGCCGTCGTGCGAACACCACGTCCGCGTCCAGCACGTGGCGCAACTGCCCGAAGCGAAGGCAGAAGAGCAGCATTAAATATACGAGCTTGACTGGCTTCGCGCGACCCTCGTACCACCGGAGTCGAAATTGGGACCGAAAAGGCAGACAAAGTATACACTGGTGTCCGTCCCGCGTCAGCAGTTCCGCCCATTTCATCACGCGGCTTCGCGTGCCCGCATAGTTTTCGGGTGCGTCACTGAAGAGCACGATCTTCATAAACTCGACATCGGTCGCGTCACGGGCACGAGACTCATTGCACCGCCGATTGCGGCGCGCCAACGACTTCGGTCAATTGCCACGAGTCCCAGATGCAGTGCGACGGAAAGTTGCCTTCCGGAGACCGGAGTTTAGGCGCAAGCAGCACACAAAACACCTCCTGTGGCCCGGTCTTGAACTCGGTACTAAACTCTTCGAACCCCTCGGTTTGTCCGATTGCGATACCCGCCAGCGTCGGGGGCCTTTCCGTGGAATTCTCGGCTTCCGCGGCGCTGCGCGTGTTGTATTGAAACGCGCGGAGAAAGATCTCTTTTGGCGAGGGGTTGTTGACTCTCACCGTGAGATGGTATGTCGTGTTCGGCCTGAGATCGGTTAGCCAATACCGAAAGACCTTGGTATAGGCTTCGACGCTGTCGCTGGACGTCCAGATCTGCTTGACGCCCTTGCTTTCGGGGGATTCACGTTCCGCAGGCTCGATCGTCGAGAACCCCCGGCCGGGATCGGGAGGGAGGAAGAAGTCCGGCGCGGCGGCCCCTGGTTGCCACTCGGCAAAATCTCCATTCTCAATGAGGTTTGTTGCCGGCGGAGGAGGGAGAGATTCGATGGAGACGGTGTAAAGCACGCCGGGTTCAATATTCTCCGCGTTCCCGGTGGGTACCTCAATTGAACCGCCGCAACCCGTAACCAGGATTAAGGCCACGATCAAACTGGCCAAAGACGAGGCGCCTGTTTCGAATCTGAGACGTTGTGGGGCGCGTCTGAAGCGATAGGCGGAATAAGTATTGCGATGGCGTGAATTCACGAAAAGGGTACCTGCACCAAGAGTTACAGCGACACCACGGTTCAAAGGCATGACAAACTGCCGACTCGCCAGAAAGATCTGGCGCGAACCGATATCCCGGGGAATATACGTTCGAATTGCTTGGCAAGTCAATCGCCACACCGAGGCTTGCCCTCTGGTCGAATCCGACGCCGCATGCACGGCGGTTGCCGGGCGTCATCGGTTTGCGAAGTCCCGCCGTCGTGCGCTATACTCATGGGTCGTTGCGGTTCGCTAAGTTTCCAATTCACAGCAGGATATCTCATGTCACGCAGTATGACCGGGTTCGGAAAAGCTGTCGGAGAGTTTGACGGGCAGTCGGTGACCGTCGAACTGAGTTCCGTGAACGGCCGGTACCTGGACTGTAACGTACGCATCCCGCCGGCCTGGTCGGCGTTGGAACCCGCGTTGAAGCAGACGGTTCGCAAGCACCTGTCCCGTGGCAAATTGAATGTGACCGTTATTCGGCGCCGCACCCAGACCTCGAACCGGTCCGTCATGTTTGACCAGAAGTTGGCGCAACAGTATCTGGATGCATCCAAGGAATTGGGCACGATGCTCGGCAGTTACGAGACGCTGTCGCTGAACGTGTTGGCCCAGCTCGAGGGCGTGATGTACCAGGAAGATTCCGATGAGGACATCGAGGCGCTGGAGCCGGTCCTGTGCGGAATCCTGGAAGGCGCGCTGGCAAAGCTGAACGGGATGCGCGAGACCGAGGGCAAGGCCCTCGAAGAGGATATCCGGGGCCGGCTGGTGGTCATGCGGGAGACGCTCGCTTCCATCGAAGCGCGGCTGCCCGAATTGAACGCGGCCTACGAAACGCGCCTGCGGACCCGGATCCATGAGTTGAATGCCGAGGCCGGACTGACGGAAGAGCGCATCGCCATCGAGGTGGCGCTCATGGCCGAGAAGTCGGACGTGACCGAAGAGGTGGTCCGGTTCAAGACCCATCTCGACCATATGGAAGAGATCCTCTCGTCCAAGGAATCCATCGGGCGTCGCCTGGACTTCCTGACCCAGGAAATTCAGCGCGAGGCCAACACGCTGGGCGTCAAGACGCGGGATGCCAATGTGGCCAAGGAAGTGCTGGATCTGAAAGCTGAGATCGAGAAGATTCGCGAACAGATTCAGAATATCGAGTGAATCCGGCGGTGACGGTATCCGAACAGACAAGCGCCGAAACCGCGCGGCACGGGATTATTTTCGTGCTGTCGGCCCCGTCTGGGGCCGGCAAGCGGACGGTGTTGAAGCGGGTCTTCGACAGCGACGCGGGTCTCGGCTATTCCATCTCCGCGACAACGCGGCCTCGTCGCGAAGGCGAGACCGAGGGACACGATTACTACTTCCTTGACCGGGACGAATTTCAGCGTCGGATCGAGGCCGGTGATTTTGTCGAATGGGCCGAGGTTCATGGGAACCTCTACGGCACCCTTGCGGAAGAACTCGAGCGGTTGACCGGATCGGGAATGGACACCGTCCTGGAACTCGACGTACAGGGCATGCGCAACTTGAAGACGCGCGGTTTGGAGATCGTCAGTGTCTTCGTCATGGCGCCTTCCCTGGACGAATTGGAACGGCGACTTCGGGCGCGCGCGACGGATCATCCGGAGGTCATCGCGCTCCGATTGGGCAACGCTCGGGATGAGATCGCGGCGCGGCATGAATACGACTATGTCATAGTAAACGCGGACCTCGACGATGCCGTGGACGACTTAAAGGCCATCATTCGGGCGGAGCGGTGCCGGGCGCACCGGCAGCTGTGACCGCGTGTTTTGCGATACATAGAGACCACTAACCCCAAGAGGGAGGAACGATGAGCAGAATTTCCGTAGAACAGTTTGATGACAAGATCGACAGTCTGTACCGGCTGGTGATCCTGTGTGCGCGCCGCGCATCGCAAGTTGCAAAGCCTGACGCGCGGCCCTTGGTCCCCGTGCGTTCGAAGAAATCGACCATCACCGCGCTGGAAGAAGTCCTGCACGGCAAGGTCAAAGCCAGAATCGGCGGAGTGGATGAAGAGGAATTTCTCGAATAAGGAGATCGTCCTCGGCGTCACCGGGTCCATCGCAGCCTACAAGGCCTGCGAACTGACCTCCCGCCTCGTGGAATTGGGAGCGAAGGTGACGCCCGTGCTGACCAAGTCCGCGACGGAGTTGGTGGGCCCCGCCACTTTTGAGGCCATCGCGGGGCGGCGCGCCATTACCGCCATGTTCGAGCCGCTTCAGAATCCGGAGGTCGAGCATATTGCGGTCGCGCAACGGGCGGACTTGTATCTCATAGCGCCAGCCACGGCCAATTTTATCGCCAAAGCCGCCTGCGGTATCGCCGAT
>CAZWDH010000154.1:0-16154 GCA_964632865.1 uncultured Nitrospiraceae bacterium | reverse complement strand
GCATTAGACAAATGAAATGTTATGATAAGATTGATTCGAAAAATGAATGGAGCTGATGATGACACTGGAAACGTTGCGGCAGTTTCGAGCCTTGGTCGAATCCGGGAGTTTTCGAGCGGCGGCGGAACGGGTGAGCCGTTCGCAACCCGCTGTGAGTCATCAGCTTAAAGCATTGGAGCGTGAGGTGGGGCGCCCGCTGTTGGACCGCCGCACGTGCCGGCCCACACCCGCAGGACAACGATTATACGAGCGAGCCTGCGCCCTACTTGGCGACATGGAGTCGCTTCAACGCGAAATGGGCGAGTTCGACGAGACCCGCGTGCGCGAACTTCGTTTGGGCACCAGCGACACAACGGCCCTGTACGTTCTGCCCCCCGTGATCCGGCGTTTTGCTGAAGCGATGCCTTATACCCGGCTGGCCATCGTGAACCGGTCCACATCCGCTATTGCCGATCAGGTGGCTCGCGGCGAACTCGACCTTGGCATTGTCACCCTACCTACCGGGAGGGCGAACCTGGAGGAGCGCGAGTTGTTCCGGCAGCAACTGGTGCTCGTATTGCCGCCGGGGCACGCGCTCCGACGCCGCCGGCGCGTCGAACTCGCCGATCTGCGGGACGAGCACTTCTTGTTGCTGGACGCGCAGACCCGCACCGGGACGCTCCTGCGGGACCACTTCCGGGCAACAGGATTCGAACCCCAAGTTGTCCTGGACACAGGAAGTTTTGAGGTCATCAAGCGGTACGTCGCGGAAGGCGTGGGCGTTTCCTTCCTGCCAAAAACCGTCATCACGCCCCAGGATGGGGCTTTGGACACCGTCGTCGTGCCGGGCCTGCCGGAGGTGTCCATCGGCGTAATCCGTAGAAAAGGCGTGTACCGGACCGTTGCCGAGGAAGCGTTTCTTAAGTGCCTGGTGTGAAGGGGCAGGAATCCGCCGTGGCGAAATGGTGTTCCCCTTCATCGAGCGCATGAATGCCGCTGTGAACCGGCAATTCTCATCTGTTACCATGCGTCCTCGTATTTGGCCCCTTCTTAGCTGCGGGATGGGCTGTTATCAGAAGCCGATGGAGTACGTTGTCCGGAATGAAAGTAATCGCGGGGTTTTGGTTAGTAAGTGTAGTGCTGTGTCTTAGCGCGGTGGCGCAAGGCCCTCCTCCGGCGAAAGTTACCGTCGCTGATGTGGAGGAGGGAATGCTCACGCCGACCGCCGTCCACAAGGGCACCGTATTCTTCAAGGAAGTTTCCAATCTGGCAACGGAAGTCGACGGCATCGTGGAGGAAGTCCGTTTCGAGGAAGGGCAGCACATCGATGCCGGCAAGCCCCTGGTACAACTGGACCACGTGTTGCTGGATGCCGAGTTGGATGCCGCGAAAGCGCTCGTGCAGCAATACGGCGCGCAACTGAATCAGGAACAGGCCCGCCTGGAACGCGCCAAGACTCTGCTCGCGGATGAGGTCACCACGCCGCAGGAATATGACGACATCCGGTTTACCGTCGAATCCATTGCGCATCGCGTGGACGCCGCGAAAGCGGAAGTGGCGCGGCTCGAGCGCACGATAGCGAAGAAGACGATTCACGCCCCGTTCAACGGCGTGGTCGTCGACCGCATGGCGGAACTCGGCGAGTGGAAACGGGAGGGCGATGCCATCGCCGTCTTTGCCCGCGATGATTTATTCGACGTAATCGTTAACGCGCCGGAAGAAGATCTTCAGTGGGTTCGCGACGGCATGACCGTGGACATGAACGTGGCGGGCCGGTCCTTGGCGGGCACGGTCGCAAGCATAATCCCCCGCGGCGACAGCACAATGCGCACGTTTCCAATCAAGATCCGTGTGACGGAAGTGGAAGGGCTCCTGGAGTTCATGTCGGCGGACGTGCGGCTTCCGAGTGGGGAAGAAACTACGTGCACCATGGTGCCCCGCGACGCCGTGATCCTGAACGGGAACGAGTACGTTTTGTTTGTGGTCCAGGATAACGCCGCCATGCGGATGTCCGTGAAGATACTCGGATACACCGGGTCGCAAGTTGGCGTTGCCGCCGAAGGCCTAGCCCCGGGAATGCAGGTCGTCACCAAAGGAAACGAGCGGCTTCGCGACAGTCAACCTGTAACGATCGTTCAGCCCTAAGCCACCGTGAGTTATTGAATCCATGGATATCATTCGTTTCTCCATCCGAAATCCCGTAACCGTTCTGGTGGGCGTGATTCTCATCGCCCTCTTCGGATTAATTTCGCTGCAGTCCATCCCCATTCAGCTGAGTCCCAATGTGGAGCGCCCGGTGATCACCGTATCGACGGTCTGGCCGGGTTCGACGCCCTACGAAATCGAACGCGACGTCGTGGAGGAGCAGGAGAAAGTCCTCAAGGGCATCCCCAATCTGTACGAGATGGAGAGCGAATCGTCGAACGGCCGCAGCGAAGTGACGTTACGCTTCGACATCGGAACCGATATCGACAACGCCCTGCTCCGCGTTTCCAACAAGCTCGCAGAGGTTCCCGAATATCCCGAGAACGTGGACAAGCCCATTCTGAACGCTTCCGGCGCGCAGACTTCGCCTGTCATGTGGATCGTGTTGAAGACGCAGGAAGGCAATCCCCGCGATCCCTATTCATACCGCACGTATCTCGAGAACGACGTGCGCCAGTATCTGGAGCGCGTGGATGGCGTCGCGGACCTCTTCATCGGCGGCGGCATCGAGTCCGAGATGCACGTGAAGGTGGATCCCCGGAAACTCGCGGCTCACGGCTTGACAATCGACGCGGTGGTCAATGCCCTGCGCAATGAGAACGCCAACATCTCGGCCGGAAACCTCGAAGTGGGCCGGCGCGACTATCGCGTGCGCACGGTCGCGGAATACCGTTCCACGGAAGATATCGAAAACGTAATCGTGTTGTCGGATGGTCAGCGTGACGTGCGCGTGGGCGACCTGGCCACCGTCGATTTCGGCTTCCAGAAACTCGACACGCCCATGATCAGCAACGGCAAGCGGGGCATTGCCATCGGCGTGCGGCCCGAGCCCAACGCCAACGTGCTGGAGCTGACCGACGCCGTCGAAGTCGTGATCAACCAACTCAACGAAGGCAAGCTCAAGAGCGAGAACGTCTATCTCGACCTTGTCAACGAGCAGCGGCCGTACATCCGCGGTGCGATCGACCTTCTCAAACAGAATATTGCTATCGGCGGCGTGCTCGCGGTGATTGTGCTGCTCATCTTCCTGCGCAGTATCACGCCGACCATCGTCGTATCCACGTCCATCCCCATCAGCATAATCGGCACCTTCATTCTGATGCGTGCCGCGGGCAGTACGTTAAACGTGGTGAGCCTTGCGGGCATTGCCTTCGCCGTCGGCATGCTCGTGGACAACGCCATTGTCGTACTGGAGAACATCGACCGCCACCGCAAGATGGGGAAGAGCGCGGGGGACGCCGCGTATGACGGCGCGAAGGAAGTGTGGGGTGCGGTACTTGCTTCGTCGTTGACGACCGTGGCCGTATTCCTTCCCGTGGTGTTCCTGGAAGACGAAGCGGGCCAATTGTTCAAAGACATCGCCATCGCGGTATCCTGCGCCGTGACCTTGAGCCTGATCGTCTCCGTGACCGTTATTCCGATGTTTTCAAAGAAGCTTTACGGACTCAATATCGGAAAAGACAAGAAGGACGCGACCAAGGCCGCGATGGGGTTCCTGCGCCGTATCGGTTCGGCATCGAGCGCGGCGTTCATGGGGACGCTGGGACTGATCATGCGGAACGTGGCGACCCGTCTCGCAACCATTGTGATTCTGTCGGCCGGCGCCGCGGTGATTGCGTACGTTATGTTGCCCAAGATGGAGTACCTGCCCCAGGGGAACCGCGACCTAATCATCAACATCCTGATTCCGCCGCCGGGCCTTTCGTTCGAAGAGCGGCAGAAGATCGGCGAAGATCTGTTTGCCTTCTTCGAACCATACTACGAGCCGGGCTATGAAGGGTATCCCGGCATACGCAATGGATTCTACGTCGGCCGCCAACAGGCATTGATTCTCGGAATCATCAGTGCGGACCAGGCGCGCACCAAGGAGTTGATCCCCTTGTGTCAGCGGGCCCTCGCCGACATTCCGGGCGTGTTCGCCATTACGAACCAGGCGAGCATCTTTCAGACCGGACTGGGCGAAGGGCGCACGATCACGGTCGACATCAGCGGAGGCAGCATTGAGGAACTGGTCGGCGTGGGCGGGGCCATGTTCGGCATGATTCGCGAGAGCATTCCCGAGGTGCAGGTGCGCCCGGTGCCGTCCTTGGACCTGTTGTTTCCAGAGGCGAACTTTATCCCGGACCGCGAACGTTTGCGCACGGTCGGCATGAACGCGCGGCAGTTCGGCGTGGGGATCGATGTGCTCATGGATGGCCGGGACATCGGCGACTTCAAGCAAGAAGGCGAGAAGAAGATCGACCTTGTCGTGAAGACCGCTGAGTCGGAGATACAAACGCCCGAAGAACTCTATAACGCGTTGATGGCCACGCCGACGGGGGAGTCCGTGCCGGTGTCGTCTCTCGCGACGATGGAGAAGACGACGGGTCTCACGCAGATACGCCATCTCGAACGGAACCGGACGGTCTCGCTTCAGGTCACGCCGCCGTACTCGATCACGATTCAAGAGGCCATGGAGACGATCGATACGGAGATCGTGCCTGTGTTGAGGGAGAAGGGTCTCTTGGACAACGTGGACATTGGTATGAGCGGCACAGCCGATCGGCTCACCGAAACGCGGAAAGCCCTTCAGATGAACTTCGTGCTCGCGGCCGCCATCATCTACTTGCTCATGTCAGCCTTGTTCGGGAACTTCATCTACCCCTTCGTCATCATGTTTACGATCCCGCTGGCCAGCGCGGGCGGGCTGATCGGGCTGAAACTCGTCAATACCTTCGTCGCGCCGCAACAACTCGATATCCTCACGATGCTGGGTTTCGTCATCCTGATCGGCGTTGTCGTGAACAATGCGATCCTCATCGTGTATCAGTCCCTCAACAACGTTCGCGAAGAAGGGATGGACTACAAAGAGGCGATCATGGACGCGACGAAGACTCGTCTCCGGCCCATCTACATGAGCGCGTCGACGTCGGTGTTCGGCATGCTGCCGCTGGTCTTGTGGCCGGGGCCGGGCTCGGAACTTTACCGTGGCTTGGGGAGCGTCGTTCTCGGCGGTTTGGCATTGTCGACCATCTTTACGGTGTTTCTCATACCACCGCTGTTGATGTTCTTCATCGGATGGGAGAAGCGGCCGGAATCCGTGCAACAGGAGTTGCCGCTGAAGCCGGAGCCTGCGACCAGCGCGGCCAAATGAATCGAGCGAGTCAGTTCTTCTTTGCCGCCTTAGCTTCACGCGCCTTGAGAAACGCAATCAATTCCTCGGGATGATCCGTCTGGATGCCGTCGCTGCCCCAGGCAATCGCGTCCTCCCAGCAGGAAGGATCGCTTTCATCCACCATCACGATGGCGCCGGCGTCGTGGCAGGCCTTGACGAACGACGGCGAGTAGAAACGCCACACGGAAGCGACGACACGAGGTTTGGCTTCCTTCAGCAGCGCCGCGAGGTTTTCTTCTGGGCCTGGATCCGGCATTTCGATGCATTCCGGACAGACTTCCTTCAGTTCTCGTAACTCCTCCGGGCTCGCGTACCAGAGTACATCGTGCGCCATTCCCCGCGCCATGATGGCCTCGGCCAGCGGCTTGACGGGCGCGTCTTTCAGATCCAGATAGATACCGATCTTGCCCTTGCACAGGTCGAGGATTTCCTCGAACGTCGGAATCTTTTCTCCCGCCCACTCCGGTCCCACGCGGCTACCGATATCCAGCTTGCGCAGCTCGTCGAGCGTCATTTCCGAGACCTTGCCGGTCTGACCGGGCACGTAGGCGTCGATCGTGCTATTGTGAACCGAGACGAACTTGCCGTCCTTCGTTGTCCGCACGTCAATCTCGACGAAATCCGCGCCCAAGTCGATGGCGCGCTGATATGCGGCCAGCGTGTTTTCCGGAATCCCCTGGTGGGCGCCGCGGTGGGCGGCCACATACACGTCTCCGTTCTTGGGCGGGAGAAGGGGAAGCTCTCCGGCGGTGGATAATACAACGGCAACACACAGAAACGCGGTGAAAATCGAAACTTTTCGCATGATTTATTCCAATCTACGCAACATCGTTTGTGCGAAGCGCAAGGGTATCATAAAAGCCCGGTCGCAAACCGCTGTTTCCGGGTTCATAATCTCAAGGCTGCTCTGCAATAAACCCATGATAGCGGCCCATCCAATAGGGCAGCAGGTAGGCAGCCCCATCGCTTTCCTGCGTTCCATCGCCTCTTTCATCCGGCTCGTAGGGGTCCTTGTTCCACTTCTCGAACACCCGTTCGTCCACCGGGAGTACGCTATCCAGCACCGGGCGGCCGAATCGGTTAGGCCGGGCCGCGAAGTGGACGTCGTCCCGTATACTGTTCTTCACGCCCCAAACCCGCCGATCCGTTGGGATCCGTTTGAGCTGTTCAATGGCGGACTCCAAATCCGTCTCGTTGGGCGCGATGGTTGCATGGACGAACGCATAGAAACTTGGCCGCTTGGGTGCCACCACGAAGTAGTGCCGACGCTGGCCCAGATGGAGCGCTTCGGCGAGAACCGGGTCCTTCTCCAATTGCAGGATCGGATACCATGCGACGTAGCCAAGCTGGTCGTCGGAATGGTTGTACGAGTCGGGGAAGAGTTTCTTCGAGAGTAGCACGTTGTCGAGATAACGGTGCTCGTAGATGAGTTTGCGGTAGTGGGTATCGTACTTCTCATCACCCGTCACGTAATGGGCAACTTTTAGAAAGGACAGAATCTGCAAGGCATTTAGCCCGTGTTCCAGATAGTTGTCCCGCGTTTCGTTCAGCGCTTCCGGATTCCAGAAGCCCCAACGCGTACGCTCGCCATCCCAATCGATCAACTGGTAATTGTTGTCCACGATGTAGTCGGTGACTTCCCGGACTTGTTCCACGATGCGGGCTTTCTCTTCGGGATCGTGTTGGGCGATGTGCTCGTAATAGGTGTAGAAGGCGAGATAGTGTCCATCGATTTCGTCGCTCGACGTGTCACTCTTCCAATACATCGTGCCGTCCGGGGTGAGACGCCACTGGCGCTCGTCTTCGGGCTTGTCCGTATCCTTAGCGCTCCCAAGTTCGGGCGGCAACACGCTTCGCGCGACGAGGCCCGGGATGCCCGACGCGTCCTGCAACACGTATAGGGCGTGCATGCCGGTCCGAGCGGACAACTTTGCCGCGGGATCACCGGTTGCGCCAAAGCAGAGGGACATGGCCGCTACGTGGTAGGCGGTCCACAGGCCGTCGTTGTCGTTGTCGCCGATGGTGTGGTCCGTCGGATTGATGGCATCGTCGAGCGTGCACGCCGCGACCAGACCCAGTCGACGGTGCCGTTCGTTGACAAGGCGCTCGATGGTCTGCGCACGTTCCAGCAGCGTTGTCGTCACCGTATCGAGGCGCCCCAGACCCGCATCAGTCCACGTGAATACCGTCTTGCCGTCCGCGGAACAAACCACGTCGCGCACGTGGTCGCCAGGCAGATATCGTCCCCCCGCGCGGTAGAACCATTGGCGCCCCGGCTCGTATGGCCGGTAGTGGACAAGGCCATGTTTCGAGCCAATCCAGAGCCGATCGCCGCCGTCGACGGCAAGCGCAGTGATTTCCTCAATGGGTAATCCATCCCTGCCGCGCAGCGTGGTCCACGAACCGTCGTGTCGTCGCAGGCTCAGGCCGCTAGCGGTCCCGGCCCAAAGCGTTCCTTGCGAGTCCAGGGCAAGTCCGGTGATGTGCGTGGACGCCGGGCCGTCGATTCCGTAGCGGGGGTGCCGTTCGGGTTTGGAGCCTCGCTCGGCCCGGTAGAGTCCAAGGGGATCGGCAAACCAGAGCGTATCGCCCTGAAACGCATACGCGGTGATGTCCCGATTCCGCAGGAGGGTGCGTAACCGCTTCAAATCTGTGCGCGGCAGTAGACCGAGTGTGTGCTGAAGCTGGGCGCGCGCCTCGATTGCGCTGGAGGGTCCGACCGCCACGCGGGTCGTCGACCAGGTGCCGTCCGCCGCATGTACGTATCGGGCCGAAGGTGAGATCGCGTGCAAGGTGCCATTCGATTCCAGGCCGAGTGCCAGCACATCTTTGACGGGCCCGGCCGCGTGAAGATCGCGCACGTGTTCCTCAAAGGGTGCGATCACGATAGGCAGGTTGTATGTCCCATCGGTCTTCGGGTCGCGTACGAGGTGCTCCTTGCTGTCAATCGGCGGGACGACATTGGACAAAGGAGGGGGCGGAGTCGCGCCGGCAGCGCCAGGCGTTAGCAGAATCACTGCCAGTATGGTCAGGGATGCGAATGGATTCGTCATGGAAATCTCCAGATTGCCACCGCGCAACCCGGCAGTACCCATGATCCCAGGCTTTCTCGAATCGGCGTCAGTGCCGAAACGCGAAATCAGGGAGCCTCTGCCGGCGTTTCGGGAAGCAGTTCGGTTGCGGGCGGTTCGGCGGATTGTTCAAGACCCTCGCCCGTGTTGCCCGGCGATGGCGCGTCCAGTTTCAGTTCGAGAGCGGGCATGTCCTCCGCAGCCGGAGCGCTTTCCACGGTGGGCTGGCTACTGAGAGCCGGGATGTCTACCTCGACCATCTCAGAAGGCTCAATATCCGCGGGGGTGAACAGTTCGGGATTTGACTTGCCCAAACGATCCAACGCGGCCTGCGCTTCACGTGCGACGTTGGATTCGGGAAAGACGGTAGTCTGCTCCCGGTAGGATTGGATCGCCGCCTCAAGATTGCCCAGTTTCTCCTGTACGCGCGCCATATTGAGCGGTTGACGGCGCGCCGTAAAACTCGTGGGCCACAACTGTCCGATTTCCTCGTAGGCGCTCAACGCCGCTTCAAGTTCGCCCGCATCCTCCGCCAGGTATCCCAGGCCTTCTAATGCATCCGGAACGTAAGGCGACTCCGGATACTCGGTCCGAACGCGTTCGTACAGCGTCTTCGCTTTGTCCGTGTCCTGGGCCCAATAGGCGGTTTCGGCCGTGACATAGGCCACTTCCGCCATGACCTCCTCAGGACCATTCGTTTCGAGGAGCGGTTCCAGCGCGGCGAGCCGCTCCGCCGGATCGGTCTTCTGTACAGCTTCCGCGTATGAAGTATACAAGTCGCGCTCGACGGAGTTGCGATGGGCGCGGTACAGCAAACCCGCTACAAGGCATAGGGCTATGAAGACTACTGCGCCGACGTAAAGCGCAGGATTCTCTTTGAACTGCTCCACCAATGCCGACAGATCGCCTTGGGCCTTGGGTTGGTCGTCAAACAGGGACTTGCCCTTCTTCTGGGTCTTCACCGCTGCCATGAAATACACACACTCCAGATGGTTCAACTCATTGACACTTGAGATTACCCGGTCCACAAGGGTCTGGGAATAGCGAATATTGCCAGAAAAGTACGGTGCGTGGCAAGCTTCCAACGCGCGCCGGTTGGCAACGGAACTACAGCATCCGTCCCCATTCGACGATTTGCCACGTATTCCCAATCTTCTCCAGATAGACGTTCATCTGGCCTTGGAGGATGATGGGCGGGTTTTCGTTGGCATTGAAAGGCTCGGCCCGGGTTCCGAAGGTCTCCACCGCACGGGCCTGATTCCCCTCCACATAGACCTGCGGCTGAACCCGAGTGATGGTGATTTCCTTGTAGTCCTTGAACAAATCGTTCAGATATTGCTGCATCGCATTGTAGTCGCGCCCTTCCGCGTCGGCATACGAGCGGGACACGTGAGCGAGCACCTTGTAAATCTTTCGCGACTGCATGCCCCGGTGGACGTCGTTGAGCACTTCGACGATCTGCTCTTCGTCGCTCATTCGCGGGCCGGTCAAGCCGGGGATCTCCGGGATTTCGACGGGAAGCTCCCGTCCACACCCCGCGCCCCCGAGGCCCGTCATCGCGAGTACTGCAAGTGCGACGCCCGCCAACCAGTGGGCGCGCTTTCGCCCAGCGGTCATAGACTACCTTCTGGCGTAACCGTCAAAATGAGTTGACGTCCCTTCGTGATCCCCAAATCCCGCACAGTAACCTTCAAGCGTTTGTTCGCTTTGAGAAAGAGCAAATCGGCCCCATCGGCCTGGATAACATTCTGCAGCTTCCAGTCCGCCGTTGGGCATTCCCGAATGTAGAACTGAGCCAGTTCGCTTACGGAAGCTTTGGTCGTGTATACCATGCGGCCGATCTGGATGTTCGCATCTTCGTATACGAAGGTCTTCTCGAAATCTTCCGTCACGCCTTGGGGTAAGGGAACATCTGCGAATCGCTGCGACGCGGAGAGGGGGAGTCCGGGCTCCGGAGGTGGCACATCCGTCGCGGTGGGCGGCGCCGTAGCGCTATCTTCCATCAATTCAGCGGGCGGCGGGGTAGACGATTTCGCGAACGGATTACCCGTTTGACACCCGCTAACGAGCGTCAGCGAGAGAACGGCCAGGCCGCATGTGAGAACGGCCATGCGGCTCGAAATACCAGCGCGTCGCTGCATTTGGAATCCCCTTTCCACAAAGAACCGGTTCCCGGATGACGGGAAGCAGGAAACGTTGCATGTTACTTTATCTGCGAATCTCGGGAAAAGTTCCTGAGGGCAGCGTCAACAATAGCGCGCCCTTCGCCGCCAATCAAGACACGGCCCTCCCCGGCGCAACGATATTCGACGATCTCAGGCCGGAACGGCGGCGATGTGCTCGACGTTCGCGTCGACTTCCTTCGGATCGAGCACGCCGATGGTCATCGCGTCGACACACCCGAGGCCCAGCACGAACTTCAGCGATTCCGGGATGCGATCCGCGGTCTCGCCCTCGCCGGCGATCTTCATTCCGAGGATGCCCTTGCCGTTCTGATGGGCGGTCTGCAACACGGCGGCCACTTCTTCCGGCGTGCCGTCCATCTTGACGCCAAAGGGATTGATCCGGGCGAGCATCACGTCCACCCACTCGGATTCCGCCGCGACCTTCATCGCATCCAGATTGTGGCAGGACACGCCGTGGGCGCGAATGTAGCCTTTGGCCTTGGCCTCGGCCATTTCGTCCATGCAGGCCTTCATCGTCTCCGTCCACCCGCCGTCAGTCATGCAATGGAGGAGGCAGATGTCCATGTAGGGGGTATCGAGTTCCTGGCGGAAGCGCTCCAAATCCGCCCGGATGAGGCTGGGTTCCCGGGCGACGGTCTTGGTCAGCAACATGACCTCCTCCCGGGGAATGGAATTCTTCATGGCGTCTTTCATGTAGTCGTGGGCGCCATACATGTCGGCCAGGTCGAAGTACGTGACGCCCGACGCGTACGCGTGCTCGATAAGCGAGACGAAGGCCTTCCGGCCCTGCCGGTTCTGTGCGGAACTGCCGTTCCACGCTTTGGTGCCCGTGCCCATGCCCAGCAGAGAGCATTCGACGCCGGTCTTGCCAATCGCCCGCTTTCCCGTCGCCGTGAACGGACCCGCAGCCCGTGCCGGCATGGACGTAAGCCCCGCCATCGCAAGCCCCGTCGCCACACAGCCCGCGGACCGTTTCATGAAGTCACGCCGATTTATCCATCGCATAACCAAGACCTCCGATTTTTCGCCGGTGTCATTGTACACCACGGCCGCGCGAAGGCAAAGGACCGGCAAATTCAGCCCGCGTAACCAAAGTTCTATGGAGTGCGAGGGCTTGTCCTCGCGGATTGGAGATTCTCCAGGGCCACAACGCAGGACCTCCAGCTCTGGCATCCGAACGGACCAACAGCGAGGGCAAGCCCTCGCACTCCAAAGGCGCCAAAACTGACCTCGTGAATACCTTAAATAACACAGGTATTGACAAGAATTGTAATGCCGTGTTAGTGTTCCCCTGTCACTTGGATCAGGGGTTCGTGTGCAGTAGGCTTGTAGGCGAAATGACCAAACCGAGAAAAGGGGGGAATCGAAATGAGAAAATGGCGTTCTAAGGGGGGGCAAGTCAATTATCTAGTCCGGTGCGCCCTCGCTGGAATGGGCGTGCTCACGCTCCTGTCGCCGGTTTCTGCCGGTGAATTGGAGCCCGCAGACGCGATGATCGCGTCATCACTTATCGAAAGCATGGGCGGGCTTGCCGCGGACGAGTCGCCACGGGTATCGGTGGACGAGCGCGGCGTGGTAACCCACGTGGCCGCTCCGCGAGGCCGGTCCATGGCCGTCGCGGGCGTGTCGCCGGAAGACGGAAAAGAGCAGCGGGCCCTGGCCTTCGTCGAAACCCAAGCCCAGGCGTTGGGCATCGCCAGTGAACGCGTCGGACTCAAGGTCCACGCCATCACCACCACGCCGGAACGCTCGTACGTGCGAATCCGGCAGCAGTACGACGGGATCCCCGTCCACGGCGCGGAGATCGTCCTACAACTCCAGCCCGACGGGACCGTCAAATCCTTCCTGTCCGACATCATGACCGATACCGCCGCGTTCGACAGCGACCCCTCCGCCACGGTGCCCGGTCTGGACCGCGCCGCCGCGTCGGAATTCGCACGTGCTGCGGCAAACCGGCTCCTGGAAAAGGCCCGGGAAGACTACGAGGCCGACATCGCCTACGCCCTCGAATCCGGCGAGATCGACGCCGAAACCGCGCAGGAACACCTCGCCCGCGCCAACGCGTCGGTGGTCGAGTTCTCCGACGAGGGGCAAGTTCTCATTTACTCGCCCCACGTGATCGGCGCCCCCGGAGAAAACGCGTTGGTGTGGGCCTTCAAAGTCCGCGACACGGAAGGAATGATGATTCCCGTCGAGGTAATCGTGGACGCCGACACCGGCGACATCGCGCACCTCAACCCACTGGCAGCACGCGCTATCAACCGGCGATTGTACGATAACAAACTTGATGGCGATCCGGGTATACCCTACGCGACCCTGCGCCGCACGGAAGCCAGCGGTCCTGTGACCATTTTCCAGACAATCCATTTCATCGATTTCAATGCCCATTGGGACATCCTGGGATATACGCACGAATACTTTTATGACAACCACGGCTGGGATGCCATGGATGGGGTTGGGAGTACAATCTACTCCTATATGCGATGGCAGCTTGAGTCCAATGCATTCTATGTCAATGGAATCATGAAGTTTGGCACCAACGGTTATGCGGTGTCTGATGACGTTGTGGCTCATGAATACATGCACGGGGTGCTGCACAACCTCGTCGGTCTCGGTTACTCGGGTGAAACGGGAGCAATTAACGAATCTCTTTGCGATGTTTGGGGCGAATTTATTGATTGGTCTTGTCCGGTCCTTGGAAACGACGACGCTGCAAAGAGATGGAAACTCGCCGAAACGACGGCGGGCGGAATTCAGCGCAATATGAAAAATCCTCCAGCGAAGGACCAGCCAGATACTTATCTGGGAACGTTTTGGTACTTCGGAGGCGACAACGATACGTTCGTGCATACGAACAGCGGAGTTGGTAACAAACTGGCGTATCTACTTACCGATGGTGATTCGTTCAACGGTAGAACCATCGACGGTATGGGCGAAGGCATAGTTCGGGACTTATATTGGGAGTCCCTGCAATTGATGCCTCAATACCCCGTGTACAACGACTTGTGCCAATTGCTCCTTGATGCTGGAGACAATCTGAGCATGTCGCAAGCCCAAATTGACAATATTCAAATTGCCTGTGAAGCAGTGGAGATTGATTAGGCGGCTTGAACTGCGGAAGCTGATGTCTACCGTATCGACGATATATTTGGATTATAACTATCCCACACTGGAGGAGTTGTTCATGTGCAGAAGAGTTCGACTCAAGAAACATATCGGTTCGATCACGTACCCCGCGTATGCTTTTCAAGCACGCTCGGACTGGGGCTTGTACAAGGACTGCGTGAATGAGCAAGCGACGCTGGGTGGAAAGAAGGAGTGCTCTGACGAGTTCCTGATGACGAAGGACAAGTAGAGCGTTGAGCCCGAGACACCTCATGTCCTCAAACCACGCTTACAATTGGACCAAATAGCTTTCACCGCCGCGTGATGCCGCCTCTCCACTAATCGGTGGAGAGGCGGCAATGGACCGTGGACCGACGAAGAGTAGTTGGCAACAAATGAGCACATCTCCTCACCGATGGCAATCACGACGGTACTTGGGAGTAACGAGAATGCGAAGCGTCAATGGTGTGAATCATCTGTCATCAGTTACCAATCCGAGGCCCGCTGAAATGATTTGGCTAGGGAATGCCGTCACTCATTTTAAGGAATGTCACTCGCATCAGACCACGGCCAGCGGAAAGAAGGAATGCTACGAGACCTATCAATCAGAGAAAGCCGAGAAGCAGTAGAGGAATTGTTCACCATGTCGAGAATTCGAGCCGTAAGCCGTATTCCATTCGAAGCATGTCAGCGACCAGCCATAGCCATGGGATTCTGGGAAGGAGACGCGCTCACGCGTTTTCAGGCTTGTCAGTCGAATGCGACGACGAAGAGTGAGAAGAAGGACTGTTACGAGACTTTTCAGTCGGAAAAGGCGGCTGAAAAGCAATAAATCATAAACCAGTGATGGGTTCGCATCTGACCGGCCGTTGCGGGGAGGACTAAGAGGCCGGCTACTACGGCAGCCTTAGCCCAATTGCGGAGAACGCGCTGAGGAATGGGTCCCCGCACGGCAACTGGTCACGACGCGTCATTAAATCTCCGTATTGCCGCCTCTCCGCCCTCCGGCGGAGAGGCGGCAATACGGCAAAGCCTGGAGGGTAATCATCGTGCCTGCTATCAAATGCGTGAGCCGTCGCCGAGATGGGAGACGCCTCATCCCGGTGCCGGCGATTCAAGCGGAGACGCCGAAGGAGCGCTACAAGGACTGCGAAAGCGAGCAGACGACCTTGGGCGGTCTCGCATCGTGTTACCGCACGTTCTTGCAGGAGAAGGCCCAAGACAAGTAGCGCCACTGGCATGCGCCCTGCGAGGCATGAGTCTCCGGGTATCGATCGCGACGTCAATTACATGGCAGGATTGGCGCGCACGTGGCCTGATTCACGCGGGGGGATCTCCCGAACAGCGCCAACGGCGCGAAACACACCAGCCTGGGGCAGAGTGAAACGCCGCCCCAGGAGCGGGGGGCCACCAATACAAGGAGCCCTGTAAGGGCGAAACATCGATTGGCGAAACTGAGATATCAAGAGGAAACCACCATGCCACGAACCCGGCGAATCAGCAAATCCCCGGCTCACGACATTGAGCCTGCCTCGCTACCGGCCATGGCGTTTGTGGGGCCAACGCCCCATGGCAGCTACAAGACCTGCTTTAACGAACAGACGACAATTGCCGGAAAAAAGAGCTGCTACAAAGAGTACCGGTTGGAAAAGTCGGAAGATCAGTAATGTGAATCAACGGCGACGTTCGCCGGAACACTGGGGGTTCAATCATGTCGAGAATCCGATCTATAAGCAGAGTTCCACTGAATGAAAAACGTATACCCGCCAGGGCGGAGCTTCCGCAAACCGATTCGGAACGATACAAGGCGTGTCTCGAAGAGCAGACCACACTTGGTGGAAAAGTGGGTTGCTTCGTCGACTACATGGTCGCCCTTTCGGACAAGAGTCAACTGTAGCCCTGCGGTCGCAAGATTTTGGAACGGATTCGCCGGTTGTCACCTCTCCGGCGTTTGTTGGAGAGGCGGCAATCGGGCTAAAGTTTGGGAGGGTATCATCGTGCCTGCTATCAAATGCGTGAGCCGACGTAGCGACGGGAGACGCAGCATCCCTGCCTCGGCCGTCTTGCCCGAGTCGCCGCAGAATCGTTACAAATCCTGTCTGAACGAGCAGACGACACTGAGCGGCAAGAAGGGATGCCTTGGTGATTTCATTGGCGAGTTGGCAGAGGACAAGATTCCGTAGCGGAGACTCGCCCGCAAGTGATTTCGTTGAACCTGACCCGCGTTTCGGCCGAGAAATCATGTGAAGAGATAGAGGGGGACCATGCGAAGAATCAAACGTATTAGCCGGGTTCCGTATTCGACAAATCGAGTTCCCGCGATCGCTTCCTGGGAAGGAAACGCGCTCTCACACTTCCAGACTTGCCACTTCTATGCGACGACGAAGAGCGAGAAGAAAGACTGTTACGAGACTTTTCAGTCGGAAAAGGCGGCTGAAAAGCAATAGCACGTAG
>CAZWDH010000153.1:1218-16241 GCA_964632865.1 uncultured Nitrospiraceae bacterium | reverse complement strand
CCCGGTTTCTCTGCTATAGTGCCTTTAAGCTTGCAAGGCACACGGGAGGGAATACCCATGAAGCATGTCAAGCGTGTTACCCGGGACTCCATTCCGGCGTCCGCGATCTTCATCATCGAGATCGAAACGAAGAGCGAGTGCAAAACCATCCCCGAGAGCGAGCAGGACGCGTGTAAGGACACCGTCAAGGACGGCGGCATCTACACCTACGTCATCCTCTGAGGCCTCTTGTACAAGAACGCGGCGGATTTCGAGCGAAGCCGGTGAGGACTTCGTGTATACTGGCGCGGACCAATTGCGGCAGGGTACGCCGCTGCGAGGTCATGTGTCTCAACGTTCGGGATAGTCATTTGGCCGGGGGTTCGGGCCAATAGCATCCGGCGCTTTCATGTCAGGCGGGACGGACAGGCAAGTCCCGTTCGTGGCAGGCACTGGAACGACCGAACACGATCGCTCAAATCTGGCCTGCGTCCGGGGGGAATCGTAGTTCGATGCATTCTGCCCGCGAGAAACGCATATTGCTGCTTCGGCTGAGCCTGTTGCTCGTCGTCGGCTTTCTGACGACCAGCTTGCTGAGCTATTTCGTGTCCCGCGAGTCGTTGCGAAAGCACATGACGTCAACGGCCCTCCCATTGACCAGCGACAACGTTTACTCGGAGATTCACCGGGATCTGTTGGAGCCCATCCTGATTTCCTCGCTGATGGCGGAAGACACGTTCCTGCGCGACTGGATGCTGGCTGGCGAGCAGGATGTTGAGGATGCCGCGAAATACCTGACCCAGATTCGGACGAAGTACGACTTGTTTTCCACGTTCCTGGTCTCGGAGAGCACGCGCGCCTATTACTATGGCGACGGCGTTCTGAAGCACGTCCATCCCGACGAAGAACGGGACGAGTGGTTTTTCCGCGTGCGCGAGATGGCTACCGACTACGAAATCAACATCGACCCCGACATGGCGAACCGCGACGCCATGACGATCTTCATCAATCACAAGGTGTACGACTACGATCGCAATTTTATCGGCGCGACGGGGGTTGGCCTGACCACGAATGCGGTGAGCGGGCTGATGGAGGACTACCGCGAAAAGTACGGCAGTGAAATCTTCCTGGCCGCGCGGGATGGGACCGTCACCATCGCAAGCGAGTCCCTCATGAGCCGGGGTGAGAACATCCACGCCATGGAAGGGCTCGCCTCTATCGCCGGCGAGATGCTGTCGACGGAACGCGCGACCCGCAGGTACCGTAGGAACGGCGATACCATTCACGTATTCACCCGGTTCGTGCCCGAACTCGATCTGTATCTCGTCGTGGAGAAGGCTGAAATCGGGATCGTCCGGAACATTTACACCACGCTGCTGCTCAACGTTGCACTATGCGCGGCGGTTACGGCGATCGCAATTGCGCTCACCATCTTGTCGATCAACGTATACCAGCGAATCACCGAACAGCAGCAGCAGGAGATTGTCGCGCGGAATCAGGAGTTACTCGAACAGAACGAGAAGTTGGAGGGCGCCCGAGCCCACGTACGCACCCTGCAAGGCGTCCTACCCATTTGCATGCACTGCCACAAGATCCGCACCGACGAGGAGTCCTGGCAACGGCTGGAGACCTATATCGAGGCCCACTCCGACGCCGCGGTGAGCCATGGCCTGTGCCCGGAGTGTCTCGCTAAGCACTACCCGGAATACCGGAATCCGTAATCAGACTTTGAGCCCTGCCGCGTACCTGTCGGACAGCGTCCCCTGCATCCCTTACGATTCTGCAGGGATCGCTTCGGCGGTCCCGGACGGAGTCGTCAACCGCTTCGCCCCGGGTTCAACCTGCTCCGCGGTGGGCCAGTCGCCGGTCAGCGCGCGGTGCAACGCCCGTCGCAGATCGTTGACGATGGCAAGCATGGCGGGCAGAAACAGCAGCGTCAGCAGTGTGGAGAAGGCGACACCCGCCGCGATGGACACCGCCATGGGGATGACGACCTGCGCTTGAAGGTCGCGTTCGAGAATGAGCGGCGTGAGGCCGATGCAGGTGCTCGCCGTGGTCAGGAAGATGGCGCGAAAGCGCCGCACGCCCCCCAGGCACACGGCATCGGCGAACGCGGTGCCCTGGGCCAGTAAGTTGTTCACGCATTCCGTCAGCACGATGGAGTCGTTCACGACGACCCCCGCCAATGCCACGATCCCAAACAGGCTCAGGAATGTCACCGGGATTCCCAAGGCCAGATGACCGAAGATGGCGCCGACGATGCCGAAAGGCACGATGAGCAGGATTACGAGCGGCTGGATGTAGGAGCGAAACACCGTCGCGAGGATCGTGTAGATGCCAAGCAGCGCGATGAGGAACCCGTTCTTCAGACCCGCGAGCGTTTCCTGGTTACTCTCCTCGACACCTTCGACGGTCCACAGGATTTGCCCGTACCGCGCCGCGAGATCGTCGAGAAAGCCTTCGCCCAGTTCCGCGATGATGTCGCTGGGATTGGCGCGGGTCACGTCGGCCGACGCTGTGACCGCGATCCGCCGGAGGCCGTTGCTTCCCTTAATCGACGCGACACCTTCGGCGAGTTCGACGTCCGCGACCGAGCGGAACGGCACTTCCATACCGGTCGCGGTGCGGATGCGAATCTGGTCCAGCTCCGCGAGGGTTTGCCGTTCGTCTTCCGGATACAGCACGCGCACGCGCATATCGTCACGGCCGCGTTGAAGGCGGATTGCCTCGTCTCCGTAGTAGCCCGCGTAGAGTTGGCGCGCGACTTCGTCTAGCGTCAGGCCAAGGGTATGCGCCTCGGGCTTCAAATGGACGCGCAGTTCCTTCCGGCCCGAGCGGAAATCGTCGGCCACTTGGAAGACGCCGTCGTACTCGCGGAGTTTTGCCTTGAGTTCCTCAGCCGCGGCGCGCAAGGCATCGAGGTCTTTGCCTTGGAGCCAGATCTCGATGGGCGGTCCGTCCATACCGACCTGGTCTTCGACGAACGATTGCTGCACTGCGCCGGGGATGGCGCCGACCTCTATTTCCCAGGCCGCGGCCAATTCCTGCGAGTGGATGCCGCGCTTCGAGGTGCCTAACATCTCCACAACGACGCGGCCCATGTGCGGCGAGTAGTCGTAGACGTTCGTATAGATATTGCGGATCAGGGGTTCACCGGTGATGGTATCCGTACGTTCAGCAAGCCTTTGAAAAGCTTCGCGGGTCCGGTCGACCGCGTCGCGCGTGACCTCCGGCGAGGTGCCCGCGGGAAACTCGACGAGCGCGCGGAGCGTGTTCCCATCAACCGGCGGCCAGAACACGACTCGCACCACTTTGCCGCCGACCAGGCCCACGGTCACAAACACGACGGAGAGCGAAACGCACAAGGTGACGTAGCGATGGCGCACGACGTTCCGCACGACCGGCGCGTAGACGCGCTCGGCAAACCGCTCCAGCGCGTGGCTGGTGTATTCGTGAATCCGCAGGACCCGCGCGCGCCAATGGGCCGGAGCGTTGCGGCGCGGCTTTGGCTCAGGAAGATGATTGAGGTGAGCCGGCAGAAGGAACAGGCACTCGACCAGCGACACCAGCAAGGCGGATATCACGACAACCGGCATGATGACAATAATCCTGCCCAGGATGCCCGGGACAAATGCGAGGGGCAAAAAGGCGGCGATGGTCGTCAGCACGGCGGCGATGACCGGCCCGCTCATTTCCCACACGCCGTTGACCGCTGCCTGCAACGCAGTCTGGCCTTGCTGCCGATGCACGAAGATGGCCTCACCGACGACAATCGCATCATCCACGATGATGCCGAGCACGATGATAAATGTAATCAGCGAGATCTGATTGATGGTCTGTCCCATGGCCCACATGAGAACGAGCGCGCCGCTAATCGAGATGGGGATGCCCATGGCAATCCAGAAGCTGAGCCGGGTGTTGAGGAAGAGCCAAAGAATGAGGATCACGAGGATGAGCCCGACGAGTCCGTTGCGCACCAGCAGGTCAAGCTGACCGCGGACGAACTCGGAATCGTCGAAGCAAGGTTCCACATGAAGCTGCGCCGGAAGCGCGGCGCTTTCCTTTTCGCCGAACGCCCGCACCCGTTCCGCAATATCCAGCGCGTCCTCGCCGGGCGCTTTCATCACCTCGACGATGACGCAGGGGTGGCCGTTAAACGAAGTGTACGCGGGCTTTTCGACGAAACCATCCTGAATCGTCGCGATTTTGTCGAGCGTAATTAGTTCACCATCCATGGACGACCGGACGACGATACTGGCGAACTCGCGGCCCGTATACCGGCGGCCCATCATGCGGATGCGGATGTCCTCGCCTTCGGTTTGCACCGTGCCGGCGGGGAGGTTGAGGCTGCCCCGGCGCAGGGCGTTTCCGACCTCTTCAAGCGTGAGACCGTATTCGAGGAGCTTGGATTTCGAAATCTCGATGGCGATCTCATAGGGCCGCGTGCCGCCCACGTACACGAGCGATATCCCGTCGGTCCGCTGCAGGCGGTCGCGCACGTCTTCGGCCCATTCCTTAAGCTGACGTTCCGGAACGTCGCCGTACAAGGCCAGCGCGATGACGAACTCATCATCCTTGATCTCGGAAACGCGGGGCCGTTCGACGCGCACAGGAAAGGTATCGATGGTGTCGATGGCATTCTGGACTTCGTCTTTGACTTCATTCAGATCGAAGCCTTCGGCCACCTCGATCTCCACCGTCGCGCGGCCTTCCCAGGAGCCCGTTGTGTACTGCTTGATCCCTTCCAACCCGTCGATGGCCGCCTCGATCCGCTGCGAGACCCCCTCCTCCACTTCCTCGGGGTCCGCCCCGGGGAACGGGATCTCCACCAAGATCATGTTGATGTCGAACCGCGGCATGCTTTCCCGAACGAGGTTGGCCGTGGCGAGCATGCCCACGACGACAATCGTCACGAGGACCACGTTGGCGAGGACATTGTGACCGACGATGGCCGTGAAGATGGATCTCATTGCACGGTATCCGGGAGAACGGTGATGTCGAGCAGCGAATGATCAAGGGGCTTTATGAGCCGCGTCGTTACGACCAAGTCGCCCGGCTCAAGTCCGCCGGAAACGTAGGCGAAGGAATCCTGTTGCCGCTGAACCTCGACTGAAGCCGTTTTGAGGCGATTCTCAACGGCGAGGAACACGGTATTGTCGATATTCACCGCGCTTTGGGGTAGTGTGAAGACATCCTCCATGGCCTGACCGGGGATCTCGACGCGGCAAAACATGCCTTCGACCAGGGGCAAACGGGCGCTGCTGTCCTGATGGTTCGTGCCGGAGACACGCACGACGACGGTCAAGGTTCGCGAGGTCTCGTCGAAGGATTCCACGCGGTCCAGGGTACCGGTCCAGAGTGCGGCCCGTTCGTCTTCGGTCCAGTAGACGGCGCACTCTACGGGTTCGGGATCTCCGAACCACATGGCCTCGTTCCCGGCAGATAGACGCCGGAACCGCAGCCATCGCCGCGCATCCCGACTGTCCAGCGGAACCGGTATCTCCAGGACGGAGTCGTCCGCCAGTTCGACGGCGTCCACGCTTTCGGCGGCGTACTGGTCCTTTTCGATGGACCGTTCTTTGACGCGCGCATCGAAGGGACAGATGACGCGGGTCTTCTCGAGATTGAGTCGGGCGAGATCGAGCCGCGAGCGGGCGGAGTCGAGAGCGCATTGCGCTTCGTCTATCCGGATCGGATAAAGCCCAAGCTGATGCGTGAGCTTATCGACTTCATCGCGCGCGGCCACGTATTCCGCTTCCGCGGCGTCCACGCCCGTCTGGGTTCCCACGTCTTCGGCAAACAACTCCTTGAGCCGTTCAAACTGGGCGAGGGCAATATCGCGAGCGCGTTGCAACGATTCCAGCCGCGCCTGTTCGTTCTTCGACTCCTCCCGAAGCCGGGACACGGAAGCTTCGAGCTGGGCAACGGTGCCTTCGGCGTCCGCGACCAGCGCCTTGTACGGCTGGTCGTCGATCTCGAACAGCGGCTCGCCCTCGGGCACCCTCCCGCCCGCGATGAGGTTGGGGTGGATGGACACGACACGCCCCGAGACTTCTGGGGCGATTCGGACGGTTTTTCGGACGTGGACTTGCCCGTGCCCCTCGATGACGACGGGAACCCGCGCCGGATGCACGCGCAAGGCTTCAACCCGAAGCGCGCTTTCCATGTTCTGTGTAGCGGACAACGCGTCAGAGTTCTGCATCGATAATAGCAGCACCATGAATCCGGTTCCGCCGATCAAGGCACCCACGCCAATCAGCACCGGCAGTTTGAATACGCGCCGCACACTACGTCCTCCCGTTACCCCTTTAGACCCTGGGGCGGACCTGCCCCCTCCTCTTCCATGAGATGTACGCGGTGAGAGAAAGGTTTAGCCCGGATTCCTCATCGGTGAGCCTGGTGGTTTCGTGGAAGTATCTCTCACCGTCTCGCGCTACGCTGACAATGGACAACATGCATTCGTGTGGGTGAGAGATGCGCGTTCGCGCCGGTCCGAGGGCGCGTGCGCGTGAACAGAAGGGCGCTGTATGTTATAGTTCGCCGTTCATTTGAGAGTATTGAGGACTATGAAACGCATCATTCAAATCCTTGCCGGCGTTGCAGTTGCGGTCCTGCTGACTTGGCTCCTGTTCCGGGGCGTCGAGTGGCAGGAACTGTACGCTTCACTGACCAAAATGCATTGGGGCTGGTTTCTGGCGGCCCAGATTCCCATTTGGGCTAGTTTCTGGATCCGGATCGTCCGCTGGAAATACATCGTACGGGCCGTCCACCCAGCGACATTCCGGAGCATGTTCAGCGCCACCCAACTCGCGTTCCTGGTCAACTTCACCATCGGGCTTCGGCTCGGTGAATTCGTGCGCCCACTCGTCTTGGCCCGGTTGAGCAAGATGTCCTTTTCCAAGAGCCTCGCCGTGTGCGCGTTGGACCGGGTCACGGACCTGATAGGATTGATGGTCGTGATGCTAATCGCCGTGATCGCGTATCGCCCCGAGAGCGATATCGTGCTGCCCTCCGGAATCTTCGGTATTGAGAATCCGCCAACCATCCCGAAAACACTGGTGGTCGCGGGAGGCGAGGGCACGACGGTAATGCTTTTCGCGATACTGGCGACGCTGGTCGTCTTGTATTGGAAGCAGGAATTGGTGCTCCGGCTGACCGGATCGGTATTGGGTCTGGTGTCGAAGAAGCTTGCCGATTGGGCGTGCCACCTGTTTCAACAGTTCGCGGACGGGCTCCATGTCTTTCGGTCGGTGGGAGACATGGTTAAATCGCTGTCGTTCACGGCGCTGACGTGGACCGCTTTTCTTCTCAGCTATACCTTTCTCATGGAAGCCTTCGAGATGGATTGGCCCTGGTACGCGCCGTTCGTCGTGCAAACGGTGTTGGCTTTCTTCGTCAGCGCGCCAGGGGTCCCCGGCATGCTTGGCCAGTTTCATATCCCAATCGTTGGCGGACTGCTCATGACGGTGCCGAACGTGACGCTCCCCGACGCGATAGCCTTGGCCATCGTGGCCCACGTCTCCAACATGATTCCCATTCTCATCCTCGGGCTGTACTCGCTGTACCGGGAGGGATTTGGCTTTGGCGAGCTGAGCGGCAGCGCTGCCGAAGAAGCTGATGAATTGGCGGAGAGCGGCGCGTCGGACCGGCCCGCCCTTGTCGACTCTGATTAGCGGATTCCACGCGCAAAAAGGGCGTTGGAACTATTATCCCAACGCCCTGATATCGACTTGTTCGCTTGTAGTTGCGGCTAATTTGTAGACGCGTGTTTGGTTAGATACGCGGCGACGCCGTCGGCGGTCGCCAGCATGCCATCTTCCCCTTGCTTCCAATTCGCCGGGCAGACTTCGCCGTGCTTTTCGTGGAATTGAAGGGCATCGAGGAGACGAAGGGCCTCGTCGACGTTGCGGCCCAACGGAAGGTCGTTGATGAGCGCATGGCGAACGACGCCCTCCGTGTCGATGAGGAACAGGCCGCGCAACGCGACGCCCGCGTCGGCAAGCAACACGCCGTACTGTTCCGCGATCTTCTTGGTCAGATCGGCGACCAGCGGGTACTGGATATTGCCGATGCCGCCCTTGTTGACGGGCGTGTTCTTCCACGCCAGGTGGGTGAAGTGCGAGTCTACGGAAACACCGATGACTTCGCAGTTGCGCTTCTTGAATTCGCCGAGCTTTTTGTCAAAGGCGATAATCTCCGACGGGCACACGAACGTGAAGTCCAAGGGATAGAAGAACACGACGGCATACTTTCCACCGCGCAATTCCGTGAGGGACTTTTCCGCGAACGAGTTGTCCGGCATGACCGTCTGCGACTTGAAGTCCGGTGCCGGTTTGGTCACCAAGGTAGGCATAGCTGTTTCTCCTTACTGCTGATTGATATTACTTTCCTTGCACAATTGCCTGGTGGGTTTCCCTGGTTCTGTCCGGATTCGCGGACCGAGTACCTGCACCGCAGGACGAAATTTGCCTGCTTGAACGGGAAGACTCCCCCATCATCGCGGCGCTACGCGGAGGTCGTTTCGCGCCGCCCCTTCAAGTGCTTGAAGGGGCCTTCAGACTGTCGGCCGATCGGATTCGATGGCCGAGTTCCCGAAGGAATTCAGTGCCCATAGTATCCCCTCGGATGCCCAGCCTTGTCAAGGCGAAGTCATACCGGACGGGATCCTCCGGAACGACGGCGCGAAACGCGTCCGTCACCTCGAGGGCAGTCCGCATATCCGCCGCGTTGCGGCGGGTCAGCCCCAAGGCCCGCGAAATCCGGTGCATGTGCGTGTCCAGCGGTACGACAAGCCGGGCGGCACTGACGTGTTCCCATCCGCCGGGATCGACGGAATCCCTGCGCACCATCCAACGCAGGAATAGATGGAGCCGCTTGCAGGCGCTGCCGCGCCGGGGATCGGGTAAAAGGTAGTTGGCAGGTAAACGACTGAACGACGCCAACTCATGGACAAACCGCTCCAACGCCGGCAGAACCGTTTCGTATCCCGCATCATCCCCGGCGAGGAATAGCGCCTCCAGGCTTCCGTGGGTTTCCCGGCATTGCTTAATTCCCAGGAGCAGATCGACAAGCTCCGCATCCGCGACGTACCGATGCCGAAATCCGGCGAAGGTTCGCTCGAGTCTTCTTGGTGTCACCTCGTCGAGGAATCGAGCGGGCGCGGGCATTCGATCGAGCACGCTGGCAACGCTGCGAAGAATCTGGCGGACGTTGCCGAAGGCCAGGCAAGACGCTATCATGCCGACGACTTCGCGGTCCGCGACTTCGGGGTAACCGCTGAGGAACTGCAAGGGATCGGGTGAGATGTACTCCGGCCGATTGAGCCGATTATAGAGCGCATCCAGCCGATCGTGGAGATCACAACCGGAAGCCAAGGTAGTTTTGCGAACGACAGCCATTGGTATAGGACGTCTCCCGGGGTTCGCGCCGTGCGAATAAGGTTGTTAGAATGATGCCCCATCGGTGGAACTGGATGAAAGGGCGATTGCAATGGCCGAATCCCCGAAACGCTACATCGTTGTCACGGGTGCGTCGACCGGCATCGGCCACGCGGCCGCGTTACGACTTGCGGACCGCGGCTTTCATGTATTCGCGGGGGTGCGCAAGGAGGCCGACGGCACGGCGCTGGAATCGCAGCGGCCGGGTCAGATTTCTTCGCTGCTCGTTGATGTAACGAACGCGGAGCAGATCGCCGCCGCCGCTGAACGCGTGACGGAGGAAGCCGGGGAATGCGGTCTTGCCGGGTTGCTGAACAACGCGGGCATAAGCATCAACGGTCCGCTGGAGTTTCTGCCCATCGAAGACCTGCGCCAGCAACTGGAAGTTAACGTGGTCGGGCAGATCGCTGTGACGCAGGCCTTTCTCCCGCTCATTCGCAAGGCACAGGGACGAATCGTCACCGTGGGTTCGATTGCGGGCCGCATGTCCATGGCCATGGGCGGCCCGTATAGTGCGTCCAAGTTCGCAATGGAGGCGTTGACCGATACCCTTCGCATGGAGTTGCGTTCCTGGGGGATCGAGGTCGTCATCATCGAGCCAGGTGCGATCCGGACGCCCATCTGGGAGAAGTCGCTCGCTGCAGCCGAAGAAGGTATTGCGAAGCTCCCGCAACAGACCCGCGAGTATTACGGGGCGCTTATCAAGAAGGCAAAAAAAGCAGCCCTGTTGAGCGCAGGCAAGGCGCTGCCGGTGGACGAGGTCTCGCGCGTGGTGGAGCATGCGTTCTGTTCGTCACGGCCGCGCACGCGATACATCGTGGGGCGCGACGCCAAAATACAGCGCCTGTTGACCTACCTGCCGGATCGGTGGCGCGACCGGCTCATTCTCAAGTATCTGGACAGTTGCGTTTGAGCGCGCGCCAATTCCAAAATCCGAAATTCGAATCACGAGATCCGAAACAAATCCGAATGACCAAAACCCGAAAGGACTCACGACCGGCTCGTGTGTCCTTGATCGCGGTCTTGGAGAGTATCTCTGTTGTCGTGTGGAGGATGCAAAGCATCTTGGGCGGGGACGCTCAAGCCACACAGGTATCGTAACGAATCAGACTCGAAAACGGCGCTAAAACATGGTACCTTTCCCTCGCGGTACCTGGTGCAATTGGAGTTAGCCGATGAAAGTTACGTCTTCGTATACGGGAAGTGTGTCCCATCCACTTGAACACGAAATCTCCTGGCGGCACGCCATGAACTTCGCCGCGGGGGTCGACGACAACAACCAATGGTATTTTCATGATGAACGCGAGGAGGGCATCATCGCACCGCCCATGTTGAGCGTGGCGCTGACGTGGCCGTTTGGGAAGGACGCGGATCAATATTGGGACGCGGACAAATTCCCGCTGGAGTTGCTGGTCCGGCAAGTGCATTACACGGAAACCATCGAATTTCACCGTGTCATGCGGCCCGGTGACAAGCTGACCATCGTCGCCGACCTCGCGTCGGTCATGCCCCATCGCGCGGGGACGTTTCTCACGATACGCTGTCGCGCAACGGACGGCAGCGGCGAGCCGGTGTTCACGGAGTATGCGGGGTCGCTGTTGCGCGGGGTGAAGTGTACGGACAAAGGCGCGGGCGCGGAGAATGTTCCGGAAGTTCCGAAGCTTGATCGCGACGGGCCACCGTTATGGGAGAAGGAACTGCACGTTCATCCCTTGGCAGCGCATGTGTACGACGGGTGCGCGGACATATTTAATCCTATTCACACGTCGACGAAGTTTGCCAAATCCGTGGGTCTTCCCGGCACCATCGTCCAAGGAACCTGCACCTTATCGTGGGCGGTGCGCGATATGGTCAACCGCGAAGCCGACGGCGATCCCCGCCGATTGAAACGCGTCAGTTGCCGGTTCTCGGGGATGGTGAAGCCGGACACAAACATCACATTGCGTCTGCTTGGCAAGGCTGAAACCGACACCATGGATCAGGCTTTCTTCGAGATCGAAAACGCCGATGGCAAGAACGCCATCAGCGACGGATACGTCGAACTGCGGAAAGACGGGGTCTAAGTCGTGCCAGATTTATCCCTCACCTGGCACTACGTGGAGCACTGGGCGGAACGTTGCCCGGATCGCGAAGCCATAGTCTTCGGCGACGTGCGGCACGACTATGCCTGGCTCAGGGATCAGATGGATTCGGTCGCGAAGGCCTTCCTCGAAGCGGGCGTGGAGAAGGGCGATCGCGTGGGTCTTCTGTCCATGGCGCGGCCGGAGTTCCTGACCACGTACATGGCCGCGAACAAGGTGGGCGCCATGTGGTTTGGCCTGTCGCCCAAGTTCCAGTTGGACGAGCTTCGCTTTATCATCGCGGACTGTAAACCGACGGTGTTGGTGGCGGTCCGCTCCTATCTCGACCGTGACTTCGGCGAAGATTTGACTGCCTTGGCACGAGAGTTCTCGTTTCTCAAGAAAATTCTCGTCATCGGCGAACCGGTCGAGGGCACGGAGGCGTTCGAGCCGTACGTCATGAAGCCTCGCCCCGAGTTGAACGAGGCGCTGTCAAATCGCGCCGCCGCGACCGCGTCCGAAGACGAGGCGCTACTCATGTACACGTCGGGTTCGACGGGAAAGCCGAAGGGGGTCGTCCATACCCACGCCAGCATCCTGGCGAATCTAGCGGTGCAAGCGCGCGCGTTCGGCATGGGTGAAGGCGTACGGGGATTGCTCCACTTTCCCATCAACCACGTGGCGGCGGACGTGGAGATCGGCTATGCCTGCGTGTACGCGGGCGGCACCTGCGTGATGATGGAGCGGTTCGACCCGGCGGCGACGCTGGAAATCATCGCGCGCGAGCGGGTCCATATTTTCGGGCAGGTGCCCGCCATGTTCCTGATGGAGTTTGGCATTCCTTCGTTCCCCGAAACGGACTGGAGTCATGTGACCGCATTCATCTGGTCCGGCTCCGCGGCTCCGGCGTTAGTGGTCGATGTATTGACCGGTATTGCCGAGAAAGCGGGCGCGAACGTATTGACCGGGTACGGCACGACGGAGATGTGCGGGTTCGTCTCCTATACCAACCCCGGCGACAGCAAGGAGCGGTTGCTGCACAGCGCAGGCAAGTGCGCGCCGGAGTTCGAACTCCGAATCGTCGATGACAATCGCCAGCCCTTGCCATCGGGCGAGATTGGCGAGATCGCCGTGCGCGGACCCTTCCTCATGAAAGGCTACTACAACCGGCCCGACCTGACCGCGGAGGTCATGGACGCGGACGGTTGGTACTACTCCGGCGATCTGGCGTCCATGGATGCGGACGGCTACATCCACATCGCGGGACGCAAATCGGAGATGTTCATCAGCGGAGGAGAGAACGTCTATCCCCGGGAGGTCGAGGATGTGATCGAGTCCTATCCCGGCGTACTGATGGCGGCCGTCATCGCCGCACCCGACCCGACCTTCCAGGAAGTCGGCCACGCCTACGTCATGCCCTACCCCGGCCGCGAGATCGATGCCGCCGCCCTCGCCACCCACTGCCGCGAACACCTCGCGAACTTCAAAGTGCCCAAGCGCTTTGAGGTGAGTTCAAAACTGCCCATGTTGCCGACGGGGAAGATCGACAAGCGGGCGCTTAAGGGTGCATAGTGTTTTGGTGATGAGTTGCATCACTACTCGGCAGTGGCGCGATCAGGTTCCTGGTGTGCGCGTAGGAGATACGCATGAACGAGATCGTGTTTGCAATCGAACGAGATCCCAATGGCGGATTCCTGGCTCGCGCATACGGCTCCAGTATCTTCACTGAAGCGACCAGTTTGGACGAACTGCAAAAGAATGTTGCCGACGCCGTTCGCTGCCACTTCGACAAAGGTAACCTGCCTAGGCGGATTCGTATTATTCCATCATCCCTCCGCACGAATCGCCCAAAAGGGAAATGGCGAGTCCGTACGGCGGTCTTCTGGGAAAAGCTCAACGAGTACAGGTGCGAAGTCGACCGCGATACCGATCGATACGTTCGGGTCATTGTTAAGGACTCGGCTGGTGTCCGTCGAGTGACTTTCCCCAAGAACGGACCAAAGCGATTTGGATCGTTCACCGATATACTCGACGCAATTGAGGGCCACCGGCCCGAACCGGCAGCAGGACCAGGAGAGGGTTTCACGAACTAGTTGAGTTACGCTGCGCCACCCCTCCCCCACCTCAGACATTCCACCTCCCGAACCTTCCCTATTTCCCGGTGTCCAAGGCAGCAGATACACCGGAACGCCTTTGGGCGGATGGGAAGGAATCAGCTATGAAAATGAAAGTACTTTTGGCCGTTCTAGTCGGTGCGCTGGTCGTGGGCGCGTGCAGCAAAGAATACGGTGCGACGGATATGTATGCGTCCGAGGCGCCTGCGGAGATGGCCGAACAGGCGATGGCGCGTGGCAAAGTCGCCGGATTGCAGTACGAGGCCGGCGCGATGGCCGATTCGGACGAGGCGGCGCCGCCTGCGGACTCTTCCGGGTCCGGCGGGTTGGATGTGCTGGCGCGGAGTAAACCGGACCGCTATCTCATCAAAAACGCGACCGTCGTCATCGAGACCGAAGACGCGCGGGCGGCGACGGAACAGCTCACGGCGGCGTTGGCGCAGGTGGACGGCTACGTATCGGATCTGCGGGAGTCGGTAAACGCGTATGGCAAGCGCACGGTGATCATGCAGGTCCGGATTCCATCGGATCGTTTCGATCAGTCCATGATGCAGGTGGAAACCCTGGGCAAGGTGCTGAATAAACAGGTCAACACGCAGGACGTGACCGAGCAGTACGTCGACACGGAGGCGCGGTCGCGAAACCTGAAGCGCACGGAAGAGCGCCTGCTCGACCATCTCAGCCGGGCGGGGGTGCTGGAAGAAGTGCTGCGCGTCGAACAGGAGCTGACGCGCATCCGTGAAGAGATCGAGCGGTTGGAAGGGCAATTGCGGTTCCTGGCCGACCGGGTCGCCTATTCGACCATTTCGATTACGTTACAGGAAGCGGCGAAATCCGAGCCGGTCGTACCGGCGCAGTCGTTCAGCACGGGCAAGGTGTTCTCCGAGGCGATTCGGTCCCTGGTCGGATTCGGGCAGGCCATCTGGACGAAGGTGATCTGGATCCTGGTCTGGAGCCCGGTGTGGTTGCTGCCGGTACTGGCTGGCTACGTGGCGTACCGCCGTTGGCGGAAGCAGCAAGCGGCGTCGTAAACCGATCGGACGATGAGAGAGCCTTCTGCAGTACATCGAGAGTCAGCCACACCGAGAGTGTGGTTGACTCGTTTTTCTGTATCGCCGATGCAGGACATCCCTGTCCGCAATTGGTCGCGAAGGCCGGCAGACCGCGGACTTGCGTTTCAGTTCTGCCGCCCCCATTCGGGGGCTGTATGGTGGGGAACGGTTGGGTGACCCAAGGTTCCGCTCGTGCCTCGCTCCACCTTGGGCTACATTCGAGTCGCCCCTCCGGGGCTGCGTTCGCCTTCATGGACCGACTTCGCGGCCGACAAAGCACGAAGCGCGGCTATCGTTCTGTCCTGCATTCGAGTCACCCCTGGGGACTGCGTTCGCCTTCATGGACCGACTTCGCGGCCGACAAAGCACGAAGCGCGGCTA
>CAZWDH010000153.1:0-1118 GCA_964632865.1 uncultured Nitrospiraceae bacterium | reverse complement strand
TTCGAGTCACCCCTGGGGACTGCGTTCGCCTTCATGGACCGACTTCGCGGCCGACGAAGTGCGAAGCGCGGCTATCTTACTGTCCGGCGGCGCGTTATCCTTCGAATCGCAGTTGCGCGAAGTGCGCGGGGACGTGGAAGTTGAGTTCCCGGCTTATTGGGGCCCAGGAGGCCCAGTGGGGGTGGGAGCTGCCGTCGGCGCATTTGTAGAAGTTGCCGCGCCAGGTCTGGCCGGCGATTTCGCCCAAAGGGCCGAGGTAGTGCTCGAAGAGGCTGAAAGGGATGGCGTATTCGACGCGCCATTCAACGGGGTCTGCGATCTCCTCTTCGACTGGGGCATTCAAAGAATGAAAGACAACGACTTCGGAGCCCAGTTCGGACGGCACGTTGACGAACTTCTCGAAGCCGGTCTCGGTTCGACGTTCATCCTCGATGTACTTGAGCAGCAGGACTCCGCCGCAGTTCATTTCGAAATTGAAGTATCCCGCATCGCGCCGGGGTTGCACGAAGAACTCGACGCAGGCGTCTTCGTAGACGTGGCCCTGATACTCGGTGGCGAGGCATCGCACGAACTGGTCGTATACGCGGAAAATCAGATAGAGGCCTTCCTCGTCGTAGAGTACCTTGACCCGGGTATCGGGGTGATGATTGCTGCCTTCCGGCCGGAAGAGATTGATATGCGCCGTATCCGCGTGCGTCCAGACGTCGCTGTCCCAGTCCCCGTCCAGACCGGGCCGCGCCATAGCCCGGCGAATCCGGTAGGATCGCTCCCCATTCCCCATCGCAAGTCCCCTCCCGCGAGATAAGGAACGCGGGGCGGCATCCTGTTGGACGCCGCCCCGTGTTAGATACAGTCCTCTGTAGCTCCTAACGCCACAGTTACGAACGGATCTCCTTGACAAGAATCTCCATTTTGGTCATACCTACGGCATGTCCAACTATGGCGCCAGGAATCGTACTCGGACTACTCATAGATGGACCACCTCCTTTCCGACGACGCCAGCGTATCCCGACGGCTCCCCAATGAGCCTCATTGCCGCCACGTGTCATTCACTGTATATACCTTACCCTATGCGCACCCGATTCGCCAAGAAAAAATTTCGGGGTATGTTCCTTGAT
>CAZWDH010000152.1:0-16357 GCA_964632865.1 uncultured Nitrospiraceae bacterium | reverse complement strand
CCGGCGGCGGCGCCCGTCTTCCGCTGACCAGCGACGCGTCGTACGAGAACCTGATGGCGTTCGGCGACATGGATCTCCACCGCCTGGCCTACGAAAAGGCACGCTCGGAAGTCGGAGACGGTCCGGCGCGAAACAGCAAATTGTACGCCATGTTGACGGAAGTCTCCGGCCATGAGGGGGTTCAACTGGACCAGGACAGCCTCGAACGATTGGTCACCTGGATGGACACGTACGCGCAACGCCTGGGTTCCTTCAGCACGCAGCAGGAAGACGAACTGCGCGAATTGAAAGTCAACCTTTCGAAATTGCTCATGGAATCGGCGCCAGAATAGGCACTCGCGTAATGGCGACGCCGAACCGGGCACTCCGGACATGACGTTGAGTAGCTGTGTTTGTCCAGTTCCGTCTCGTCCTTGAATGTCCAATAAATTGCCATTGTACAGGTGATGAAGAATTGTTCCTGGATTCGGCACCGTCAAGACCTTAGCATCCCTAAACTGCCTGTGATCGAATTGAAGACGGTGCCCAACCCCACTGCGTGCGAATTCTGGGGAACACCAATCCAAAAGAAACGAGGTGCTTACCCCTTATGGCCTTTGGGGTCATGTGCAAGTCCCTGATACTGCTTTGGTAGAATGGGCAGGATTCGAACCTGCGACCTTTGGGTTATGAGGCCGGAATTGAGATTCCGTGCAACCCGCTGAATTCCAAGCAATTAGCGCAGCGCCAACCGCCGGACGTTCTTCAACTGCTTGATACTTGCTACGCCACGGTACACATGTTCTTCAAAAAAGTGGCACACAAAGTGCCACACTTTTGGGGCCGGACGACGTAGTCATAAAGAACTCTCCTTGAAGAGGATGACGTGCGCAAGAATCGTGAGCTACGGCGCATCCGAATACTTCAGTTCAATAGACCGAATCGTGCCTTGTAAGTCCAGACAGGGCAAACCCTGAGCCGCAACGGTTGTCCCTGGTGGCAGGTCGGCTTCTATTAGTCACCAAAAACGGGGGTCGTTCAGCGATTTACCGATACTGCTATTCGTATGAGTGTTCAACCGGTAGGTAGCTTCGATCGCGGGTGATTCATTGCTAACAGGGCCGCCCCCAGCGCACCCGTCATCTGGGGCTCGGGTGATATACGGACTGGTCGGGCCAATATCTCCTCCAAGCTTTGAGCCATTCCATCGATGAGCGCAACTCCTCCTGTAAATAGCACCGGCTCGCCGATGCGCTGTCCAGCCAACGCCCGTACGCGCCTTGCGATGGATTGAAGTATCCCCGAAATGATATTTGCTGGTTCGATGCCCGTCGCGAGCAAACCCACGATCTCGGTCTCGGCGAATACGACACAAGTACTGCTTATCGCGGCCGGCTCAAGGCATTGACGAGAGAGACGTCCGAGCTCCTCCAGTTCTACTCCCAGCAGGTTGGCCGCTACTTCCAAGAACCGTCCTGTTCCAGCAGCACATCGGTCGTTCATGGCAAAATCCCGGATCTCGCCTGAGCCGTCCAAATGAATGACCTTGCTGTCCTGACCGCCAATTTCGATGATGGTTTTTGCCTCCGGGATGCGGTGGCAAACGCCGTGTGCGTGACACGTAATCTCGGTAACAGTCGTATCGGAAAAACCGATTAGGTTGCGCCCATAACCGGTGGCCACCACGCTCGTGACATCGGTGTCGCTTGCGCCGATGCGTTCCAGAAGTTGGTCAAGTAACCTTCTTGCCAGCGCTTCCTGTTGAACGCCTTGATCTGCTTGGGCCGCGGCGACGATTTCTCCCGTTTCTCGTGATAGAAGCACGACCTTAATCGAACGAGAGCCGGCATCTATTCCCGCGCTGAACATGGCGCATCTCTCCTTCGCTTGACGCATTCGACCAGTGCTTCGAAGCGTGTACGAAGCGTGGGTAGCATGGCGTCGCAAACCGACGGTATCTCGATATCTAGGATGGGTATGTCCCGCAATTCTCGATGTATTGCATATCGAAGAAGTTCTCCTTCAAGCGCGCAGTGACTAGCACCGGGGATTCGGGAAATCACAATTGCCTCAGCGCCAAACCGCTCCGTTTCCCGTAGAATCCACTTAGCTCTGTCCGCGCAGGTCCCGACCATTGGATCGGACAGAGCTGCTCGTGCCAATGCTTCCAGAGGCGGCAAATCCACGGGGATCGATATGTGCGCATGGGCGATCATATAGTCCGAACCGCATACCCGGCCACCGCAGTCCTCCAGGAGATTCAGCACCCGCAAATCGGCAACCGGATTCACCCAAAAGATTCGCACGGCATCCAGCGGCAATACACTTTGGCCATGAAGGATTCGCCCCCGCACTTCGTCCAATAGATCGCAAAGAATGGCCTCGGTTTCTATTCGATCCGAGCAGAAATGCAGGGGGAGAACCTCCGCAATCATCATTTCCAGCGCGGGCAGCGGACAAACTGGCGCCGAGTAGACGGCGTCACGCAATTCTCGCAGAAGCGCCCGAATGGTGTTTGAGATGTGAATGCTGGACCGTAAGTCTTCAACGGTTATTTCATGCCCGGCCAACCCCGCAAGTTTGCCCAGGATTCGCCCGAGTTCGTCCGTCACGAGACGCAGATGGGATACCGGTGCAGCGAATCCAGAGGGGAGTTCCACGCTTGGTTCCTCGGGATCAAGCTTTCGCCGCCGTGGGACCTCCCACCAGAGTATGGGGTACCCCATATGTTCCAAACGTTGAGCGATGGCGGAGAAGTCATCACAAGTGGCTCCAACACTACAGGTCAGTAGGTCGGGAACGGGAAAGTGGCATTTCGCGTCGAAGGCGCCGAGCACCGCGCGCACGGGGCAGAACGTGTCGTCAACGCCCAACCGGTCCGCGATGTCGAACAATTTGTCGGATCCCTCCATGACGCAGGGAATCCACCACGCTCCATCTGGATAGAACGCGATGAGTTCCGGGGCCGCGTACGCCAACACCGGAACGGTTCCGAGGTCCTTCATCGCACCCACGATCTTCTTCCCATGCGAATGCGCTTCCCGTAGCCGAATGTCTTCGGTGAGAAGGAGGTTCCAGAGTCGAAGCGCCGCGGGCGAGTTATCAAATTGCAGGGATCTCAGGCGAAGGTCCCCCTCGGTCACGTGACGTTGCAGAGTTCCGCCGTACCACGGCTCCTTTAGACCTTTCTGAACCAGAACCGCGTACCGGTCATTCCACGCGCCGAGCGAGATCTTTGCCGGCGTGGTTTTCATCGTAACGATTCCAGAAAGGCTTCGATGCGCGTAATCGTTCGTGATTGAAGGCGAACCTCGGGACCCAATTCCACATGAAGAGCCGGCAGCGGTATGTCTGCAGCGATTTGACGATGCTTACAGCGCCAGAGATCGCACCAGAGGTACGAATAGAACACGATGCCCTCAATCTTCTCCTCTTTCAATCTTAGGTTTAGCCATCTGTCGAACGCATTATCGGGCCTGCGGAATACATCCGGAATCATGTCGAAGTACGCCCGCGTCAGTATCTCGACTGCATCCCGTTCGCCGTCAGAGCCTTCTGGTAAGACCGGTCGTACGCGATCGGATTCCTCACCGGTATCCAGGTTGACCCGGCCACCACAGCGCTCGATTGTCTCAACCAGTTCGATATGTTCTCGCAAGAGATGCCCACCGACGATGGCCACTGGAATGCCATCACGCCGCGCACTGCCAGTCGGTTTTTCTGAATGGTGAGAACGCGTCACGCCGAGAAACGTGCCGGACGGTTTTCTCCCACCGTGCCGCACGAGAAAACGGCTCAGTCGTTCAAGTTCGTACCGGTAGTGCTCCCGGGCAGTCGCGTGAAGGGTGGCGGGAACACAGAACTCGTATACGGAAGAGCCAGCCGCAGCAGAGTTTTGGGCAAGCGATTCCACGGCTCTTCGTATCTGATCGCAGGTCATTGAAACAATCAGGAGTGCGTTATCCGGCCGCGCCGCATGATTTGTAAGTGCATCCGCATAGGGACACAGCCCCGGCCGTATACCCATACCTGTATGGGTTGCCGAAAGTTGCAGGCGGCACGGTTGAAGCCCATGCGCGGCAATCCATTCCGGGGGAATGAAGGGTCCAATATAGTACGCGCGTCTCACCCGTCGTCTCCGCGAGCTTCGATTGTCTGCCTCGACAATCTCCGCGTATTGCGCCGTAGCTTCACGGACTCGAAAAGCGCTTCGACTCGGACGGCGATGCGTGCGCTGTCGGACACGGAGTAGTCCGTCTCAATCCGCAAATATGGTAGCCCCAGTTCTTCTTGGGCAAGACGTTTCACGCGAACGGATTCGACGTCGTACGTGATACACGCTTGCCAGATCAGTTCGATGACACACTCGGCCCGATATTTGCAGGCCAATTGATGTAGGCTCTCAAGACGGTCGTTGTTCGGGCTCATCACCGAACAAGGCAAATGGTAGTACTTCTCGGCCAACGCGTGAATGGGATCGGGGTCGCTTTCGTCTACGTCCTCCAAGATGGGTTTGAGTCCCGTACAATTCTCCTGGCACACCACCAGTCCGCCGTGGTTTTCAATTAGTTCCAGCACCCATTCCGCGCCGTGTACCATAGGCACACCGGTCATCAGCACGCGTATTCGGCTGTCCTCACCGGTTGATGGTTGACGACTGCGCAAGTCAGCCAACACTTCTTCCAGTGCGGCCATATACTCCGGGAATCCTGAGACGCTGCTCTTGAGATCAATGAGTTGCCGCCCGGTCAGGGGCGGGCGGTCCATTTCCATCAGTTCCGCGAGTTCCCGACGGAGCTTGCGCTCGTGGTTCATAACCGCAATAGCGCCACGGAGGTCATGATCTTCTATCGCGGTCCCGAATTGATTCCCCAGGAAATGTTGGAATTGGCGAAGGGATACCTCCCATTGGGCCATCCCCGTATCGAGGTGAGGTTTCTGAGGAAGTTCCAGGACGTACATGAGATGGCGTTCGGAAAGAAGTTCGTACATCTTCTTCTTTCCATCGCACGTCGTCTCGGCTACGATTAGCGACGCCATTTCGAGAAACGGATTCGTTCCCAGCACGCTATACCCATACGTCGACTTGATAAGTGGGCAGAGATTGGCTGGAAGATGCTGTTCCCCGGCGGGAATTGTCTTGGTGGTCCCTCCGCAGAGACATACCGGCACCGCGCCTGCCGCGAGTATCAACTCTCGCGGCGTGTATTCGCACATGATTCCCACAACAGGCTTGCCGCTATCGTGTGATTCCCGAACGTGTCTCAGACAGTGGGAGATCATCGACGCGAACCAATTCACCTCGCGCTTGTCCTGGCATTCATCAATCGACATTGACACCCCCGTAGTAGCCGCAACGAATTGTGCCTACGCGACACGCTTCCGCGCTACGAACATCCCCTGCGCGATCTTCCCAGCGTTCGCCATTGCGTGCATAAATGACATCTCATTGGCAATGGCTTCCAAACTATCCTGGCTATAGTCGAGAATCCGCAAAACGTCAAAGGTCAGTTGCTCGGCAACGACTTGAATATAGAGACTGAGCGCACGAGCAAAGCAGCCCGTGTCTTCGGCAAGTTCGACTGTCGCACCGTGTTTTTCGAGAAGGCCTTTGTAGTCAGACAGGCTCAACATGCTCGGGAATTTCATGAAACGAAGTAGACGTTGCGCTTCGTCGCCGGTCAGTTGTGCCGGTCCCGCGATCCAGTCGGTAAACGCAATCAGGCCGCCGGGCCGGACCAGACGAATGGCTTCCCGAATCAGCCGGTCCTTGTCTTCTACGTAGCACCACGCATCTTCACCCCATGCAAAATCCATCGATGCATCGTCCAGACCGGTCGAACATGCGTCAGCGAGGCGAAACGTCACGCGATCGCTGACACCCGCCGATATGCAGCGTTCCCGGCCGACATCGATTACGGCCCGAGCGGCATCCACACCGGTCATGTGCTCGACGCCTATGCACTTCAGGAGAAAACGCATACCCGCGCCGGTGCAGCAACACAGGTCCACGCCGCGTGAGCCGGCGGCTATACCGGCCGTTCGAGCCAGAGCCATGGATGATTGCATCCCACCGACGTGGATCTGCTCGCCCATGATGAGTTCCCAAAGTAGCCGCTCGGGGCCGTTGTATACCGCTTTGACTGTCTCCAGCTTGATATCCTGAAGTTCAACCATTGATATGTTCCTTCTTGGACAACGGGATTGTGGCCTTGTGGTTGGGGAAGCAGAGAAGTCTCCGCAAGGGGATCTGCAGGGTTCCCAGGGCATATCTGGGAACCTCTACTCTCACTGGGGACACCCATGAAGGGAGCATACGGGGACCAGGTCGTGGCCGCCGGATACGTCGATTCACTGAAAGTTCCCCGGTGGCGCGAGGAAACAGTAGTACGATGCGGCGGGGAGGGGACAGAATACCGGCCCGTCTCACGCGTACTATGGATCCCGTGAAACGGGCCGGCAGGGATCTAGAATTGGATACTCTGGGGCTTGATCTCCGTTTTGAACGGCCCAACCTGATACGTGCAGAGTACCTGATACCGTTCGCCTTTCTTGTAGCCACGCCATGTGGCTGAGCAGCTGAAGCCTCATCCATAGTCAAACTTGCCGCTCGTCACGACTTCGCCTTCGTCGCTAACGATCTTGTAGGTAGGTTCAGCGGGAAGTCCCGGGCTTTGGCGCGACATGGCAATTTCGGCATTTTCACCTGAAATTCTCCGCAAACCGACGACATACTCCTCGCCCGCTCCCCGGACCTGAAATTCGAGTACGGCGTCACGTGCTCCCTGACGCATTCCTTCGCGGGCGTACTCCGGTATTCCGACCACTGGCGTAAACGGTTCGCCCAGTATGAGCGTCTCCGTCTTTCCGACATCAGCCGAAACGACTGGCCCCTTGGCGCCACCTGTCGCCTGCAACGTCCACAAGTCGCCTTTCCCTCCCTTGGCGTGTAATTTATACGATGCGAGCCGGTACTGGCTTGCGGGTACCTGGACACTCAACTCAGGTTTGAAGAGCATCACGGACGTGGAACCGTCGTCCGAATAAATCTGAAGGGTATCCAGCCTTATTGGGAACTCGAGTGTGGCAAGGTTGGTGGTTAGGGGCGCGAGTTCCATATTGCCCTCAGGAATCTTCACGCGAACGGAAAACACCTGATTGTGGAGCGCCAGGAAATCTCCGAGCACCAATCCGGATTCGTACGAGAGCGACTCGCCGGCGTTGACTACGTAGAGAGTGTCGCCTGTGGCATACACCCGCTCATTTGCACGATCGGTGTCCACCACGGCGAACGCGTCGCCAAACTTCGCATTCCCATTGCTGTCGCCCAACCAAACCTCATAGTCTGTCTCGTCCAGGGTGAACGCGCCTCGATACGCACAGTTCGTCCGTATGTTGAAATGCATGTTCCTTGCGTTCGGTTCTTCCGTTGGCGCTTTATCGGTTTCTGACATGAAGCAATAGAGCGTCGGCGTGAAACTGTATGGAAGTTCCGAGCCACTTGACGTGACGGTGAGTTCTATCCTGGGGAATTGCGCCATAAACATGCTTCGGTCGGACCCGCGGGGGGTCGCTTCAGCGGATATGACGGGGTCGTCTCTCAAATCGCGATTCCCATTCGCATCAAAATAGAGGCGGTTGTAAAACTCGTTTGAACTACGAGCAAAGTCGAATACCAGCAGGTACTCGTTGTCTCCCAGTTGGAGGGTCGTGTAGGCCGGTGTTTTGGCAACCAAGTCCGGAAGCTCCCACCTGCCCTGCGGTACTTCCAATCTCACGTTCCCGCCTTGGTACCCGTGGGGAAAGTATTTCCCCTCATCAGTTTGGGTTTCGTACGTGAGCTGTACTTCCAGGGCGGTGGCGTTAAGCGCAATTGCCAAAAGCCAAGGCACAACCCAAAATCGGTAGATCTTAGGGCTACCTCGTACCATCATGGAATCTCCTTTCCAACCGGCAAATCGCCGGTAAATCCCCCTGCAGTGACAGGAATCGATCCCGATTGGACGCGCACGATCCGCTCGAACCGATCCCGAAGTTCAGGATTGCGAAATCCAATTTTTAAGTAAGTGCCCACAAGAAGACACAACGCCAAGCCCGTCCCCAGTAGAAACAGAAGGGCACCCCCAAAAATGGGAAGGGCCATACCCAGATCCCCTGAACTCCCCGCCTCAGCCAGCACTATGAATCCAACCAGGGGAAGCGGAAGCATGGAGAGGCACAGCAAGGAGACGCACGTCGATCTTAAAAACCGGCTCAGCGACCAACGCTTCCTGCATAGGAAGGCGCTAACCACCAACGCCACAACGATCGCGCCGGCGAGAATCGAGTAAAGCACGAGATAACCCACTGTGTAGACGGTGAAACCAGCCCAAATAAAAACTTGTAACCATCCCACTCCCAGCATGGCAACAATGAGAATACCGACGGCCGACGGTCTCGCAAGTTTGCTGGTAACTCCGGCAAGCAGCCACAGTGAGGCAAGAGCGACCGCGATGAAGTTCAATTCATCTGCGCACACGATGAATCCCCCCAATCCTATTTTGGGAGCGACAACTTCCAGTGCCAATACAGAGACCTGGATTCCGGCCGCCGGGAGTGCGATCTTCCATACACCGGGCCGGCGGTTTACCGGTCGCAGCAGTAAAAGTAGCAAGAAGGCCCAAAGTACGAACCGGGTCAAATGCCGATGGACCGGCCAATAGATTGCAATGGGTTCACTAGTCGCAGGGCCTGCTGGTCCCAAGTCCTGGCTCGCGACAACCGTGAGGTCGCCGTATGCGTTGATAGGTACTCGCCATGAGTACGAACAGAAACCGCCTCACCCATACTCGAAATTTCCGGCCGCGACCGGTGTTTCTCCGCGATACACGGCAAAGGTTGGCGTGTCCGAAGTTTGCCCGGCGCGTTCGTAAGATTCGCCCCCTAAGCCGAGCACGGCGTACGACATGAGCACGGAATTGCCCGACGGCGCGATCGTAACATCGTGTCGCAGGGGACCGCCCGCCTTTAGCGACGCCATCGCCTCCGTGCGGACGACCACGCGCGGTTTCGGTTCCCGGTCGATGAGCGTCCATCCTCCATCCAGGGCAGCGGAATGGACGGTATACGTGCCGGCCGGAAGGTTAATGGGATTGCCAGACACGTACAACAGGGGCGCGCCGTCCCAATCTTGTAGGATCATTTCATTGATGGACCGACCTTCAATTTGTACCTTTCCCATCACGCTTTGTATTTCGCTAAACCTCACTTGGACGGCCGTGCCGGCAGGGCTGCCGGAGAATGACGGTTGCACCTCGTACGGGATGCCATCGGCGATGATGGTCGTGGGTAACCCGAGAGAGTCGCGTGTATTGAAAAACACAAAGGAACCTTCAAAAGGGTCGTGTTCCACTTCTGCCGGAACGCGATCCGCCGGCACGACTTCCAGTCGATCGCCATCGCCAAGGGCTCCATCGAAATTGTCTGTAATTGAAACCCGGTAGTCGTTCCCGCCGAGAGTGACCCAACCAACCCAGCCGGACGTAATATCTGCCTGGGCCCACCATTCACCCATGAACCGCAGATCGAAATGATACGGAGTGACAATATCGCCGCGTTCCAGGGCAAAGCGAATGCCACGAAACCCCTGCTCAATGCCTTCTTGGTAGGAGGCCGCAATGGGCTGGCCTGGATCATCCGTAAGATCGAGGTTTTGATTCAGATCGACGTATAGTTGGGCTCGAACTTCGTCCCATGCAAAGCCAACGAATTCGGGCCGATCGGGGCCTACCGGAATAGAGCCGCGGACGACGTGCCTTTGGCCGAAGTCGGGTTCGTTTCGGAATCGGACTTCACTTCTCCCGGCGTCGATGAAGACGGGCAATTCGAGCCCGTCTGCCTGGAAGGCAAGCAAGACGTCCTGGCCGGGGGGCATCAAGGTCTGGTCAGTATCCGCGTTCGCAACGGAGAATCCCCCCCTATAAAGGAAGAAGAAGACGCCTGCGAAAACCAAGCACCGGCGAGTGAGGTAGCAGGCAGCAGTTAAGTAACAAGATACCGTCCAGGTGCGACGGAGCCCTTGGCGTGTGCGTATGCCCCCGTACATCGTGGTCCCCCCTTGAATTCAGACGAATCTTTTCTGAACCACTATGTGTAGTGTATCATGAAATGGGCCGTGTGTGTGAAACATTTTCCGGCGGCAATGTTCAGTCTTCCGCTCGCTTCTTCTGCGCCTTTTTCATTGCCGCCAATCTGCGCTTGGCCTCAATTTCCTCCGCCGGGCAAATGGTTTGACATTCGTGACATACGATGCAGTCTAGAGCTCGATTCGCGGGGATGCCCTGCGATACGCGTTCGCGGGGGTCGCCGTATTGTGGGCAGGCCTGAATACATGCTTTACAGGATAAGCAATTCTGCGATGGAACCTTGATCTTCCAGAGGGAAATGAAGTTCAGCGGGGCCAACATCGCTCCGATTGGGCAGAATACCTTACAGAAGGATCGGGAACTGAGGACGGCTCCGACCAATATAGCGGCGAGAATCAGGAGCTTCACAAGGGTGAAGCCGGAAACCGCCCAAGCGCCGGTAGCGAACAGGTTTGGAATGGTGACTTGAATCGCCGATGCGGGACAGACCCTGCAGAACGACAGCAGCGTTTGTTCACCCAACAGAAATGGCAGCATGATGACCATAAGCGCGAGGACCACGTACTTCACGTGGGCAGCTCGCGCGGGCAGGTGAAATTTCGGGGTTGGGATCTTGTAGAGCAAATCCTGCAAAAAGCCGAACGGGCAGACCCAACCACACAGAAGCCGTCCGGCCAGTACACCGAGCAACAAGACTGTACCAACGGCGAGGAATGGAAAAACTCCATACGCGGCATAATGGGTGAAAACGCCGAGGGGACAGGCAAACCACGCCAAGGCGCACGAGTGACAACTCAGCACAGGATTGCACAGCCATTTGAATTCCGGGCCCCACGAGCTGTGCAGGGCCAGTAGCGACACAGCCTGCACAGCCCGCCGCTTGGCGGTCAAAGTCGTATGACGGAGTCTACCGATCATTTCCCTGCCCGTGAACGTCGACCATGCTGCAAAAAATCAGGCAAACAAGCATTTGTCATTGGGTGCGACCTCCATGGCCGCGAACGGCTGTCAGCTTCAAGTCGGACACGCTTTCTTCCCGCGGGGTTGCGTACGGTCATATGTGCTGTAAAGGCGGCCGTCGGTTTTCGTGACGCCGCCAAAGGTAGTATCGACCACGAGATCTTTGTCCGTCACCTTAATAAACGCGACAATTCCAAACTCCTCAGTCTCGGGGTCGTAGATTTTATGCGCCCGGACCGCGCCCACTGCGATCAGTGATAGCGCGAGTAAACCCAAAATGACTGCGGCAATTCTTTCTGCTATGGCTCGATTGAGTTTCACAAGAGACGCGCCTCGTAGTTGGTGGCAAGCCGCCGCATGTTCCCCACGCGTAGCGTGACATTCTGGCGGTCCAACTGGTCCAGGATAGCCAATGCATATTTGCGGCTGGACTGTATGTGATACTTGAAGTCTGCCGAGTCGAGTTCACCGTTTTCCCGGATACACTTCACAACAAGGTCTTGAGCGTATTTGTAGTGGCTCTTGCTGATCGCAACACTCTTCGAGAGACGTATCAGCAATCCGGAATGAAATAAGGCCCCAAACAACTTCTCCACCACAGCCGGCGTCGCCTGTACCAGCGCCGGAACTTCGTCGGGGCGGGGGGATTGGAAGCCGCTTGTGTCATAGAGGTGGATTATCTTGTCCATCACGAGCTGATCAGCCGAGTTCAAGTTCTGCATGGCGCCAGCCAGCAATAAGGTATTGCCTTGGACCTTCAGCCGGCCCTCGGACTCAAGCCCCGCCAACACCGTTCTCCAGACCGGCGGCGGCCAATCGAGGCCCTGTTGCAGTTCGGTGAACGAAACGGCCAGTTGTGTATTGCGGGCTTCCACGCGCGCAAGTGCTGCCCGCGCCGCATCGATGCAGCGGTTCAGGTTCTCGGACGCGATGAAGAAATCCGGCTCCAGCTCCAAAAGGTGATCCTGGGCGGCGAGCGATTGCACATGCCGTTGAACGGTAGTTGGCGGCATCAACAAGCTCAGTTCGAGATCGTGCAGCCGCGCCCCCAGTGTCATCGTAGATTTCAGGCAATAGTGCACGCGCCGACGGTCGAATTCCGCGCTGCCACAGGGCACACCGTCGATCCACGCGCAATAGCCGGTCAGCCGTTCAACCGCGTGTTTCTTGCGCGGGCGCGGCCCACCGGGTTGTGTGTCGAGGATCTCGCCTCCGGCCAAGGTCAGCGGAGGCGTGGGACTCCGGAGTATGAATCGATCGTGGGGAGCGGCAACGACCAGCCGATCCAGTACCAGTGTGGCCAGGCCGCTCTCACCAGGCCGGAGCATGGCGTCCGTCAACAGGTACAAGGTCCCGTTGGTCTCACTTGTGCCGGTGTGAATTTTAACTGATTGCGCATTTCTCAACGGCACGTCCAGCGAGGGTAGCGCACGTACACGCGCGTGAATCATTGACATCCCTCTCATATAGCCGGGTTCTGCGATGACGTGCCCTCGTTGAACCGGCAACTTCCCGAACTCAGGAATATTCAATGCCAGGCACTGACCGTCATGACCCTCGTCAATATTTCGGAGAAAGCGCTGAATACCGCGCAGGCGCCCGATGACCCCGTCGGGGGCGAGTTCTACCTGTTGCCCGACACGTACGCTGCCCGAAACCGGGATCCCCGTGATGACTCTACCAAACCCTTTCTGCGCGAAGGTTCGCTCGACCGGCATGCGGAAGATTCCCTGCCGTTTCTCGCGGGACAAACTCAAGATTTCCGCTTTCAGCGTGTCGTAGAAATCGAAGATCCCCTCGCCTGTTTCCGACGATAGGGGACAAATTGGCGCGCCCTCCAGGAACGAACCTGCCACAAAGCGGCGTATCGCTTCTTCGACTTCTACGACTCGTTCGGGTGAGGCCAAGTCGATCTTTGTCAACGCGACGATTCCGCGTTTTACACCAAGGAGTTCCATGATTTGCAGATGCTCGACAGTCTGCGGCATGACCCCGTCATCGGCCGCGATGACAAGAATCGCCGCGTCAATACCGGACACGCCCGCCACCATGGTTCGGACAAAACGTTCATGTCCTGGTACATCGACGATTCCCACGCACAGTCCATCGCCAAGCACGCATGGGGCGAAGCCCAGCTCAATGGTGAGACCCCGTTCTTTTTCCGCTTGCAGTCGATCCGTGGCGCATCCGGTGAGCAGTCCTACCAGGCGCGTTTTTCCATGATCGACGTGCCCCGCCGTGCAGATCATCATGAGCACGTCGGGATCGTCCTGGCGCCGCAGTAGGCCGGGCGGTTTTCTGATCATCGTTGCCATCAGGGGATATTCCGAAGCCCAATTCGCTTGCAGGTCTCTTGATACAAGACCATCGACGTGCATCCTCCGAAGGACACCGCCAGCGCCGCGACTTCGTCCATCTCCGCCTTTGATATACCGATCTGCCGAGCGCTGTCTAAATGTGCCTTCAGGCACGGCTCACAGTGATGCGCAATCGAAAGTGCGATCGCCAGAAGTTTCATGGTGCGCGCATCGATGAGACCCGGTCCGGCGGCTTCTTTCATAAACGTTTTAAATCCCGCCAGCCGATCGTTGAGATTGGCCGACGGCGCAACGGGCTCAGCCGGAGTGATGTCAGGTAGATGGTCACAACAGGGTTCGCTATTAATCTCCGGAACCATCGCTACTCCCTCTTGCTTCCCAGGATCCCGCATTTCGTTCCCTGGTTCCGCGGCAGTCCCGACGAGTTTGGCGAGCCGCGGATTCACCACACGGATCTCGGCCGTCGGTTGGCTGGGTTCGCGGGCAGCGATACGCCCGATGATCGCTGTGGCTCGATGGCCGCGCTCCCACATTTCCATCAGGAAGGCTTTGCCTTCGTTTTCCGCAAACGCGACTAACAGCCCGCCAGACGTCTGGGGATCGAACAAGACGGGAAGTCCGAGGGGCGTTCCATTGCCTGGCAGCACCTTTACCAGGCTCATCGCGTACGCCTGATTCCGGTCCACCGCACCGCCATATATGTCCTGAGCGATAAGCGCAGGCACGGACGCAAACACGGGCACCTCGGAGAGGTCGATCTCCGCGTTCACGCCGCTGCCCCGCACCATCGAAACCAGGTGGCCCGCCAGTCCGAACCCGGTGACGTCCGTGCAGGCGTGAGCGCCGTATTTGATCATCAGCTCGGCGGCGTCTCGATTGAGTGTCGCCATGGATTCGCCGACTTCGGCAAGGCAGGGTTCATCGACCAAACCCAATTGGGCCGCAAACGAGACGATGCCGGTACCCAAGGGCTTGGTAAGTAACAACACGTCACCGGGACGCGCCGTGTCCCGCTCGACGACTCGTTCCACATCGATCAGACCCGTCACGGCGAACCCAAATTTGATTTCCTCATCATTGATGCTGTGACCGCCAATGAGGGGACAGCGGGCCTCGGCGAGCTTGTTCATCCCTCCCCGGATCATTTCCTCCATGAGTTTTCCATCGAGCGTGTCAATGGGAAAGCCGATGATCGACAGCGCCGTCAGGGGGGTACCGCCCATGGCGTACACGTCGCTCAGAGAGTTGGCCGCCGCGATTTGCCCAAAGAGGTACGCGTCATCCACGCAGGGGGTAAACACGTCCACCGTTTGAACCAGTGCGCGACCTTCGTCCAGCTTGAAGATACCGGCGTCGTCACCCGCTGCGGTACCGACGAGCACGCGCGGGTCGTCCTGCTCGGGTAAGGATCTGAGGATTCGGAGTAGGTCCGCTTGGCCGATCTTTGAAGCGCAACCCGCTTTGCGCACGTGGCGTGTGAGCGCGATATCGCCCGGTAGCGAGGGTGGACGTTCCCCGGCGCAGGGGCACACGTTGAATTCCAGTAGTTGCGGGCAGGGGCACGGATGGGTGGGGTTGCAGATACAATGCCCCAACTTCTGCGAGCGCTCCATCACAGCTTGGCGTCGCGCCAAATCTATGTCGGCCATTAGCTTCTTCCTTTTGAGAAGCGCACCTGCCTACACGATCCCCGGGAAAATTGATCCCCGGGGGTCATTTTACGGTTCCGCCCCCGATTGCGCCGAAATACCCCTAGACGCATCCAGCACCCGGTCGTCATCCCCCTCCAGTAACGTCCGCATATCAATTAGCACCCGGTCGTCACGTATGCGCGCGATGATGCTAGGAGTCCCGCAGCGAAGCCCCGTTGCCAACTCAATCGCAGACAGGCCGGTCGCGACGACCGCAACGGCAAAACTTGGGATAGCGAGGTCCGGTAAGGCCCCGCCTCCCGCCGCACTTTCTACGGAGAGGACCACCGCTTCTATCCCAGTAACTTCCTTGATAATGCGCCGCCTCAGACGTTGCGCGCGGCGCTTTAACGATTCGGGAGAACGCGTGAGCATCTGGAGGGTGGGATGCGTTTGCAATAGACTTTGGGGTTCCAGGAAAAGGCGTAAGGTCTGTTCGAGCGCCATATCGGTCAACTTGCCAACCCGTAGCATTCGCGTGAGCGGATGCTTGCGAATGCGCTCAATCGGATCCTTGCGCCCGACGATAATGCCTGCTTGCGGTCCCCCGATAAGTTTGTCTCCGCTGAAGCAGGCGATGTCAACGCCGGCCGCGACACTTTCCTGAACGGTTGGTTCATGGGGTAGCCCGAACTGCTCTAAATTCACGAGGGCACCACACCCCAGATCGTCAATCACCAGCAACGGCTTGCTCGTTCGCAGCCCCACCAGGTCTTTGATGGGCACGGATTTGGAAAACCCCACAACGCGATAGTTACTGGGGTTGACCCGCATGATAGCGGCGGTATTCTCACCAATAGCCGATTCGTAGTCCCGGAGATGGGTCTTGTTGGTCGTGCCAACTTCGACCAGTCTTGCGCTGCTTTGGTGAATGCAATCGGGTAAACGAAACGACCCTCCAATCTCGATCAGTTGCCCGCGCGAAACGATAACTTCTTTACCCGCACACAGGGCAGCAAGAATCAGAAGTGTTGCAGCCGCATTGTTATTTACAACCAGCGCGGATTCCGCGCTGGTCAACCGGCACAAGAGCTCTTCAACCGCGCTATTCCGACCGCCGCGCAATCCGGACTCCAAATCAATTTGAAGATTGCAGCAACCGTCAAGGCTGGATAACGCATCGACAGCATGTCGCGGCAGCACCGCCCGCCCGAGCCCAGTATGCAGGATAATGCCTGTCGCGTTGACAACCCGCCGCAGCCCCTTGCGATTCGCGACATGGAAAAACGTTGGCACATGCGCCGCAAGATGAGAGGCATCGGGGACACCGTCTGCAGAATCGACG